>JAJTXO010000270.1 GCA_021463315.1 Caldilineales bacterium
CCCCAGCCCCCAGTCCCCAGCCCCCAGTCCCCATCTCCCGCGAGATCCGCGTCACCGTCCAGCGGACGGCCGATGTCGATCGGGACAAGCGGCTGCTGGGCTGGGTGGTGGATCAACTGCGCACCAAGCCGGGGCCGGACCGTTTCTGCATCGTGGTGCGCAAGAACGGCGCGGCCGTGCAGCTTGATTTCCCCAATGACACCACGACCTTCACGCCGGCGCTGGAGCAGCAGTTGGTGCGCCGGCTGGGAGTGGGCAGTGTCGAGATACGAGAGTAACGATGAATGGGCGGATGGCGGCCATTCATCGTTACTCGTCACTGTTCCGGCGGCGGGCCAAACGCTGGTCTCGATACGCTGGATTTGGCCACCCTCATGCGAAACGCGCACCCTCAACCCGCTACTCGACCGACTGACTATCGTTACTCCTGCGTGATGGTGTACTCGTAGAGCGCCTTCTCGGTGGTGCCGGGGGCCAGGCCGCTGATGGCCAGGATGGCGTTCTTGGTCCGGCCCAGGTTTTCGATCGTCCACTGCGCCAGGCCGTCCTCGCCCACCGGGATGCGGGTGATCACCGGGTCGCGGCCCTCTTCCAGCTCGATCAGTTGAAGCAGCCAGCGCTGGCGCAGCAGGTTGTCGGTCAGGATCCACCCTTCGCTGTTCCATCCCTCCCCGTCGTTTTCCATGTCGTCGGCGAAATCGATCTCAGGGATGCGTACATCGTCGATGAAGAGGCCGGGATAGGTGACCGCGTCGTCGGTGATGTACTCGAAGCGGATCAGCACCTCGCTGTTGCCGGCGAAGGGGCTCAGGTCGGCCGTCTGCTGGATCCACTGCGCGTCGCAGCGTTGGCCTGCCTCGGTGACATCGGGGTCGCCAGAGCAGCCCGTCAGCGCCCAGCCGAAGCTGTTGCCGTTGGGGTTGCTGTCCACCATGGCCTCGGTCTGCAGGATGGTCCAGGTCTGCCCGCCGTCGGTGGAGGCCATGACGTAGCCATAGTCCCAGTCGTATTCGATGTTGTACCAGGTCCAGAATTCGAGGGTGGCGCTGTCCACGCCGCTCAGGTCGAAGCTGCGGGTCAGGCGCGCGTCCGAGTCGTCCTCGCGGTTGGCCCACCAGGCGAACTGGCCGCTGTGCGGCTCGTTGGAGGCCAGCCGGGTGGTCGCGGCGCCGCGGAAGTTGATGGCCAGGTCGCCAGAGCCGCGCAGCTCCACATAGTCCGTGGCGTACTGGCCCACCTCGCTTTCGATCTGGGCGGGGAAGCGCCGCAGGGTCAGATCGCGCTGCATGTCGGCGATCTCCTGCTCCTGGTAGCCATACTGCCCATCGGCCAGGTCCGGCTCGTCCAGCAGGTTGGCCACCACCCAGTCGGCGAACACATCGTCGAAGCTGAGGCCGAGTCCCGCCTGCGCCAGCACGTTCTCGAAGCCGTCGATGGCGTTGGCGTCGTCGGCGATCACCGCCTGCATCATCTCGTTGCCGAAGCGCTGCAGGAAATAGGCCATGAAGAGATAGGCCGCGCCGTAGTGCTCGGTGCGCGCGTTGGGATCGTCGTTCCAGGCGTTGAGCTGCGTATCGGGCAACTGGCTGAAGACGAAATCCGCGCCGCCGGTGTCGTAGTTGTTGAGCTGCATGGCCAGCTCGCTCAGCCCCTCGTTGACCCAGGTGGTCTCGTTCTTATCCTGGAACCAGTGGATCATGTGCTGGAACTCGTGGGCCAACACCCCGTTGTAGAACTCGCTGTTGGGCTCCGTGTTGTCGATGTTGATGTAGAACATCTCCCGCTCGTTGGAGAAGGGCTGCGCCAGCCGGCTGACCGAGTCCGCACCGCTGAAATAGCCGGCGATGCTGCTGCCCAACTGCTCCGAGTGCAGGATGTGCAGCCGCGGATCGCTGTCGATGCCGGGCGACCATTCGCTGCCGAAGAACTCGCGGTTGGTGGGGTAGGTCTCCCGCGCGAACTTGTCAGCCGCGCGGCGCAGATCGCTTTCGTCGTAGCGCACATCCTGCTCGACCCACATGTAGAGCACGTCGTTCATGTAGGCCAGCTCAGCGCGGATCTGCTGATTTTCGCCGGTATCCTCGTTGTTGATCCAGAAGGTCTCTTCGTCGCCGACGCGATAGACCGGCGCGCTGTCATGCACCACCTCAGGGATCGCGCCGACGCCGCGCAGGCCCTCGGCCAGGACGCGCAGATCGCGCGGCGGCACGACCACATCGCGCAACTGCTGCTCGGTGAGGAACATGCTCTCCACCGGATCAGGCAGCGAAGAGCCAGGCTCCCGCGTCGCCGCGTTGGTGGGGGTGGCCTCGGGGGCGTTGGTCGGATCGAACTCGAAGAACTCGGGTAGCGGCGTCCACTCCGTCGGCAGATCCGGTTCGTTGTTGGCGTTGCTCATCAGGCCTAACAGCACGCCGCCGCTGGCGACAAAAAAGAGCAGGCAGCAGCAAAGCAGCACTGCCAGCCCGCCCAGAATCCACCACACCAGGTTTTTGTTGCGGGACTCGTTCAATCTCTCTTCTCCTTGGGTTTAGTACACTGTAAAGATAGTTCTTGCGCACTGTCACCCTGAGGCTCGGCGAAGGGTCTCCGTCTTGCCAGGCGAGTTCCTTCGCCAAGCCTCAGGATGACGATGTGCAGGAACTTAATTGACGGTGGATTTAGCTACCTACGCTGACCTGCACGGTGCATTGGCCGAAGTTGCCGGTGATATCGACAGTGACCAGGCGCAATTGATAGTCGCCGGGGGGCAGACCGGCGGGATTCCACGTGGCCAGCGGCCCGTTGACCACTGAATTGTCACGCCTGAGATAGAAGCTGAAGTCGCCGGCGGTTCCGGCCGGCTTGAACTCGATCTTGAAATACTCGAAGTTCTCCGATTGTGCCGTGCCGATGATGGCGACCGGGCCAGAGATCCGCTGGCCGACGCCGGGCTCCAGAATCACCGCCCGCGCGTCGGGGCAGGAGGGCGCCACGATGGCCGGCGCGGTAGGCGCCGCGGTCGCAACGGGCGTCGGCTCCTCCACGGCCCGCACGGTGGCGCGCGGCCGCGGCGTCGGCGTGATCGTCGGCGTGGCGGTGGCGGGCAGGGTCGCCTCCGGCGTCGGGGTGGGGGTGTCCAGCAGGAAAACGGGGGTGGGCGTGGGGTCAGCCTCGGCGATAATCGGCTCGACGGCCACCGACAGGGTGTTGGCGACGAAGTAGGTCGCGCCCATGATCACCAGAAGCAACAGGGCCCAGCGCAGCGCGGAGTGAATGCGGTTGAGGGCCGTCTCTCGCTCCAGCTTGAAGGCCGCCTGTTGGCGTTCCCGGCGCGCCAGCAGGGCAGAACGCAGCAGCCACAGCGCCGCCAGCAGGCAGGCGAGATAGATCCACACCGCGTTGTTGCTGATAAACTTGACCAGTACCGCCATGCGATGTCACGACCTCAATACGTATCATCTCAATGGAGGGGGGAGACTTCCGAAGTCTTATGGACTGTGAGCTCGTTTTGAACAAACCTGCGCAGACTTCGGAAGTCTCGACCCCGGTTTTTTGAGATGATAGACCTCAATACGAAACGAATGCCCGTGCATCGCGCCGGGCATCGATCTCGATCAGAATGTCAATCCAGGTGGCGCACCGGCCGGCTGGCCGGTGGCCTGGGTGTTGCTATTATACCACGTTTTCTATGGGGGAGAAGTTCAGAGCTGGCTGATCACGCCGCGAATCACCGTGGCCATGCGCGGCGTCAGCAGCGCCCCCGCCTCCAGCACCTCTTCATGGCTGGCCTCGCTGACGCTGTCGGGGTCGTCGATGGCCACGTTGCTGATGCCTGAGATGCCCAGCACCCGCATGCCGCCGTGCCGCGCCACCACCGTTTCCGAGGTCGTAGACATGCCGACCGCGTCGCCGCCCATCTGGCGCAGGAAACGAATCTCGGCTGGCGACTCGAAGGTCGGCCCGGCCAGTCCCACATAGACCCCGCGATGCATGGGGATGCCCTCGGTCTGCGCGATTTGCAGCGCCATTTGCCTCAGGCCGCGGTCATAGGCCTTGGACATGTCCAGAAAGCGCGGGCCCAGCTCTGGATCGTTGGGGCCGCGCAGCGGATTGACGCCCCCCATGCCCACCATATTGATGTGATCCACGATCAGCATCAGGTCGCCGCTGCGAAAACTTTTGTTCAGCCCGCCGGCCGCGTTGGTCAGGATCAGCGTCTCCACTCCCAGCAGGCGCAGCACGCGGATCGGCAGCGTCACCTGGTGGATCGAATAGCCCTCGTAATAATGGGTGCGCCCTTGCATCACCGCCACGGGCTGGCCCTCCAGGTGGCCCAGAACCAGCCGCCCCTGATGGCCGGGGATGGTGGAGATGGGAAAGTGCGGGATGGCCCAGAAATCGATGGCCGTGGCCTCCTGCACCGCATCGGCCAGCGCGCTCAGGCCAGAGCCCAGCACGATGGCGATCTTGGGCTGAAGGATCGTGGCCTGCCGGATGGCCGCGGCCGCTTCGTCGAAATCCTGGCGGGTAGGCATAGCTTCCATGGTCACGCCCTCGGATGCGCTTCGTTGTAGGCCTCGCGCAGATGGTCGCGCGTGACTTGGGTGTAGACTTGGGTGGTGGAGATGTTGGCGTGGCCCAGCAGCTTCTGCACGTCCCGCAGCTTGGCGCCGCCGTGCAGCATATGGGTGGCGAAGGAGTGGCGCAGGGTGTGCGGGGTCACTTCGCTCTCGATGCCGATCGCGTCCACATAGTGCTTGATGATCAGCCACAGCCCCTGGCGGGTCAGCCGCTCGCCGCGGTGGTTGAGAAAGAGCGCCTTTTCCTCGGCGTCGCGCAACAGATAGGGCCGGCCTTCGTTGATATAGCGGCCCAGGATCAGGCCTGCCTGGTCATAGATCGGCGCCACCCGTTCCCGATCGCCCTTGCCGATGCAGTAGACCGTGCCGGCCTCCAGATCGACATCGCTCACGTTGAGCGACACCAGCTCGCTGACCCGCATGCCGGTGGCGTAGAGCACCTCCAGCAGCGCGCTGTCGCGCAGCGCCTTGGGCGTGTCCGATTTGGTGGGCTCGGCCAGCAAGCGCTCTACATCCTCTTCGCTGATCGCCTTGGGCAGGTGCTTCTTGACCTTGGGCGATTCCAACGTCAGCGTAGGATCGTTCTTGACGATATCCTCATCGCGCAGATAATGGAAGAAGGACTTGATGGCAGCCACCTTGCGCGCGACGGTGGAGGAAGCATATTCCAGCTCCTTCATGTAGAGAATATAATCGACGATCTGGCTCTGGTTGACCTCTGCCCAGTTCGTCACGCCAGCCTCGTCGCTCAGGCGTTGGGTGAACTGGTTCAGATCGTTGCGATAGGCGGCCAGCGTGTTGCCCGAATAGCCCTTTTCGGCGGCCAGATAGTCCAGGAATTCATCAACGGTTGCTTGCATGGCTGCTCTCTCATTGGGATGCTGGCTGGCGGCGATGTGGGGTGCAAGAGCGAGCATCTAGTTATGGCAATAGTCTGGCTCTATTGTACCGATGCTTGCCATAATGTCAAGACGCCGCACGACTTTGGCTGAATGGCTAACACAACGCTAACAGTTCGCTGGCGGAATTCTGACATTGTTTTGGTATGATGAAACAAAAAAGCAAAGGATAGAGCTATGCGTCCAGACAAATTCACCCAAAAAACCCAAGAAGCGCTTCTGGAGGCGCAGGCCCAGGCTGAGAGCTACAACCACGCCCAGATCGAGCCGGAGCACCTGCTGCTGGCCCTGTTGCAGCAGGGCGACGGCGTCGCGCCGCAGATCGTCCAGGGGCTGGGGCGCAACCCCAGCCAGCTAGCCGCGCAGGTCGAGGCTGAGCTGAGCCGGCGGCCCAAGGTCTACGGCACGGCCACCCAGATCGGCGCCAGCCAGGCGCTGCAGCGCGTCCTGGATGAGCCGCTCGGATTGG
>JAJTXO010000271.1 GCA_021463315.1 Caldilineales bacterium
GACAGAGTTCAGAGCTTAGGCATTGGGGCGCCAACCCACAACCACCACCCGAAAGCCGTGGAAGTTGCCATGGGTGCCAGGGCGATTGTGATGGCGGAAGGGGACGGCGGCGAAGTCAGGAAGGTTGTCCCACGAGCCGCCCCGCAAGACGCGGGTGGCGTCGCCGCCAGGATCGGTCTTGCCGCTTTCGTACTCGTTCAGACACCATTCCCACACGTTGCCGCTTAGGTCTGCGACGCCGTAGGGCGAGACGCCCTGGGGATACATGCCCACCGCACTGCTCTTCTGCAGGTAGTGTGGGCCGACTTGCCTGAGGGTCTCGTTGATGTTGGCGTAGCCTGACCGGTACTTGTTGCCACCCCAGGGATACTGCCGGCCATCGTGCCCGCGCGCCGCCTTCTCCCACTGCTGCTCGGTGGGCAAGGTGATCCTCCAGTCGCCGCTACAACCGCCCTGCGGCAGGAGGCCGGGTCGTTGCCGCGCCTTGGCCGTCAGCCAGGCGCAGAAGGCCATCGCGTTCCACCAACTGACGCGCACGCGCGGGTGGTTCCAGTGCTTGAACTGTTGCCCATCCCAACGGGCGCGATGCTCCGCGGACGCGGCCAGCCCCTTCCACCAACGATCCTCCTTGAACCCATCCTCGGCGTCCAGGAACACCTGGAACTGGGCGTAGGTGATGGGATAGCGGGCAATCCAGAAGGTGTCCAGTGGCCTGTGCCGCCTGCTCTGGTACGTCCACTCCCCCTTTCCCTTGGCGTCGAGCTCGGGAACCTTGACCCAGGCGATGTCGGGCAGGCCGTCCTGGCGTAGGCCGACGCCCTGGCGTCCGTCGTGGCCGGGGAAGGCGCCGCTGCCCAGCAGTTGGCCGGCGATGTCGCGCTGTTCGGGGGTTAAGCCTGGGTGGCCGTCGCGCGGATGATCCTCCAGCGCCCGTTTGGCGGCTGCACAGATCATCTGGTAGCAATGCTGCACTGCCCAAGGCGGCTCAGCGGTGAACAGGCCAGCCTTGTGCGCAACGTCCAAGGCCAGCAACCCTGCCGAAGCAGTGGAACCCTCCTTTTGATAGGGCTGGCAACACAGCGCCAGCAACTCCCAGGCGTCGGCCCCACGCTCTTTTGCCAGCAAGACATCGACCGCCAGACGCAAAACATTGGCCCACAGCCGCGGCGCTTGCAGAACGCGCTGGACCAGCGCGTCTGGAAATGGGCGTTCGTCCCAGAGAGGCCGCCCACTGCGGGCGTGAACCGTGCCTGGACGAAAGAGCATGTCGCAGGCGGCCAGGTATTCCTGAAAGGAGAGGTGCAGGAAGCGAAAACGCCCCGGCGCTGGCGAGGCCATCGCGCCGGGCGATTGCTCGGCCTGGTCGAGCAGCATCCCGGCCGTCCACTGCAGATGTTGGACCAGCTTGGGCGTGGTCTCGCCCTTGCCGATATCGTCCAGCGCGGCATAGAAATCGGTGCGTTCGATCAAGACCGCCTGGTTCCGCTCCGTGCTGCGCTCCTGGGCGCGGCGGGCCACCAGTTGCAGGGCGCGGCGCAGGTCAGGCGAGTCCAGCCCGATGTCATCCCTGGCCACGAAGCGCTCGTTGTGCTCCTTGACCCAGTCTTCGATCAGCAAGGTCAGGGCGCGGTCGTACAGCTCGCCGCGGGTTTTGGGCAGGGCGTGCGGCTCTTGCGGGGGCCGGCGCAGGGAGACGGCTGCCAGCAGCGTCAGCAGCAAGGGGTTGCAGGGCAGGTCCGGAGGTACGCTGGGCAACGCTGCCAGGAACTGATCGGCGCGACGCCGGTCGTCCGGCCGCAAACAGGCGAAGACACGCCGCGCCATGGAACGCTGGCGTTCAGGCTCCAGAGGAACCAGGGTCGTATAGCCAAACCCCTTCAGCTCCCAACGCTCAGGATCTTCAGGGGTGTCCAGGCGGTAGGCGTAGGGGCGGGAGGTGACCATGATCGGCGCCTGATCGAAAGCCTTTTGCAGCGCGCCGACGAAATGCTGCACCTGCATGCGCCGGCGATGGTCATCGGCGTCGCTGACCTCGTCCAGCCCGTCCAACAGGATAGCCGCGCGGCCGCTCTCCAGCAAGGCAAGCAGGCCGTCGAAAGCGGCCGCGCACCCCATCGCGGCCAACTGGCTGCGCAGGTAGTCCTCGAACGTCACCAGGCCGGGCATGTCGGGCAGGTCCTCGCCTTCCGGCAGCGGCGTAAAGGTCTCCACCAGTGACCGCAACTCGATATAGATGGGAGTGACCGGCGGGCCGGACCAGGACGATGCGAAATTCAGCTCCAGGTACGCGCCGGAGTCCAGGCGCGTGCGGGTCTCGCCCATTCCTGCCAGCCGCCCGGCAGCCCAGCTCAACGCCAGGTGGCGCAAGAAGGTGCTCTTGCCGCTGCCCGGGTCGCCGATCAACACGAACCGGCGCTGCACCAGCGCGGCATGTTCGGCCTCGGCCTGCCACTGTATCGGCTCCGTCTTCCTTTCGCCACGACGATCGGTGCTTTGCTGGCGCGCCTGCTCGCTCGCCAGCGTCAGCAGCGGCTGCAGGGCGTTCTCGTCTGCCTGCAAATCGGCCCAGGTGTGTGATTGCTCCTGCCGGTCTGGCAGAGTCTCTTTCGAGGTCGCCCCCTCTATGCGCTCATTCAGAACCTGCTCCCACGCCTCCTTGGCTTCCCGCTCGCCGCGCTCCTGGCGCCCTCGACCACACCACCACGAGTCAACCCTCCCGTGCTTATCTGGCTTCAGTCGAATCGAGAAATCCACCGGCAGAGGCGAGTAGATCTGCGGCAAAGGCACAACGTCGACGATCCTGGGATCGAAGAGCTTCATCCTGACCGCGGCCCACTTCTGCCTGAACAGCGCGTGCAGATACTGCTCGTGGGCCTGGCTGTCGACAGCCGGCGGCTGGGACAAACCGGTCAGCACCAGCCTGGCTTGATCCATGCCAGCTCTGGCAAAGAGTTGCACCATGGCGGCGTCTTCGCCGTATTCCTGGCTGCGCAGCGCAATGCGGGCGTTCTCCACGGCGTCTTGCACGGCATCGCCGCGGGCCAGGGCTGCATAGAAGTTGGGGGTAAGTACCTTGACAAGCGCATCATCGCCAATTGCGTCGCTCATGCCGATGGCGCAGTCCACGTGTTCGACCGCCAACTGCGCTGTTCGTTCAGTATGGCACGCCGCCAGCACTACCAAGCGAACGCGCGGCGTGTGCGGGCGGGCCTGATGGATGCGCAGCGTCTCAGCGAAGTCCTCCGCGCTAAGGGCGACGCTATTCTTCTTGTCCTCATTCGGATCGAAATACAGCTCGCCCTGAGCACCTCCGTGCCCGGCATAGTGTACGATATCTGGCTGATAACGCGCCAGTCCCTGTGCCAGATCTGTGAGCTGGGCCGCCGGGAGCAGCTCCCACTCCCAGACAGCGCCCTTCCTCTCGAGCAACAAGGCTTGGTCCAGATTGCGCAGCTCCTTTCTGACCTCCAGACCCGCTTGATCGTTCAAGTCGGGCTGGATGAATAGAATTCTCGTCTTACGCGATACTGTCGTCATGGTGTTGCTGCTCCGAAAGATCGATCTGATCAGCGTTCAGCGAAAGTGACTGCGCAGACCACTCCCCTTCTAGCGCGGCTTTCATCAGGTGACGGAAGGTCGCCTCACCAAGAGATCGGTGCTCAGACGCGGCCCGTCGACCAGCAGCAGTAGCTTGTTGATGACGTTACGCCCCAGGAGAACCGTCTTGCCGTGCAAATCGCCCACTACTTCGACGCCCGGGAGGATAGCTGCATCCAGCTCCATGTCGATCAGATAGGTAGTGGCTGTCATCGTCTCGCCCCAATGGCTGCGCAGACGGACTTCATCCAGTTCTGGTGCACCGATCTGCTCCAACATGGAGAGCGGAACCAAGGTCATATCAGCGCCCGTGTCGACGATCGCCAACAACAGGCTCTGTGATTGGCCGCCATCCGGCGGGCGCAAGCCAACAAACAGCGCCGGAATCGGTGGGTGATACTCAGGGCTATGGGGATAACGGGTGCTCACGAGGATCGTTCTACGCGAGGGCTCATGAGTTGGAACTCGCGCGGGGAGGGAGAGCCGGCCGGCGTGATCAAAACGGGAACGTCGCCGAAGCGCGCCCGAATCCGGCGGTGCAGCGTCAGGCGGTCTCTGTCATGATCGACCACCTGGCGGTTGTGGACTGCCACGAAGTCCTCGCCGTAGCTGTGCTGCGTCGCTGCCGGCAAGGAGCGCCACGCCTCCGCCTCGATGTGGATCTTGGCCCTCCGCCAGTCACCGAGCAGTGCAGATGAGCCGTTGCCGGCGTCCTTCTCGGATACAGCCGTCGGCTGGAGGAATGCAATCAGCGCATCCTCGACCACACTCTCAATCGGTTGGCTGCGCTGTTTAGCCGCCCGACGCAGCGTTGTGTAGGTTATCTCACTTAAGCTGAGTTCAAGCGTTGGCACGTTGCACTCCTTTCAAGCTCTCCTTTGCAGGTCCATTCGCAGTCCAGCGCCACCCAGCGGCGCATCAACCTGCCCGACATTGTAACACGGTTGGGTATCCAGGGCAAGTGATATTGCGCCGTAGCAGCCATCCCACTATGAACTCTGTCAGCCCGGAATCGAGCCTTCAGGCGGATCAGCGACGAGCTGGCCGCAGCCAGCCAGGTTCTCTCATCTTGTTTGGCAACGACCACCCTCTGATGTACAATGCTTGGCAACAGCTCCGGATGGCGAAGGTGCGACAATGCTTCACGAGGCAACGCTCTACAGACCACTCAAGAAGGGCTATGTGCAATGCACGGCCTGCGAGCACTTTTGCGCCATCGAGCCGGAGGGCATGGGCAAGTGCGGCATCCGGCGCAACTACGACGGCGCGCTCTATCTGGTGGTCTATGGCGAGGCGGCCGCGCTGCACGTGGACCCGGTGGAGAAGAAGCCGCTCTTTCATTTCCTGCCCACCCAACCGGTGCTGTCGCTGGGCACGGTGGGCTGCAACTTCACCTGCCAGTTCTGCCAGAACTGGCAGATCAGCCAGAGCGGCGCATCCGCCGTTGTCTTGGGCCGACCTTCGAGGTTGCCGAAAACCTCGAAGGCCGGCGGACAGGGCAGCGGCCAGCAGGCCATGCCGGCCGACATCGTGGCCCACTGCCGGCAGGCTGGCATCCCCATGCTGGCCTACACCTACAACGAGCCGGCGGTCTTCTTCGAGTATGCCTGCGACACGGCCCGGCTGGCGCATCAGCACGGCATCCGCAACCTCTTCGTCAGCAGCGGCTTCGAGACGCTGGCCGCGCTGGAGGCCATCGAACCCTACCTGGACGCGATCAACATCGACCTGAAGGCGTGGAGCGACACGTTCTATCGCCAGGTGTGCGGCACGCGGCTCCAGCCGGTGCTGCGCAACATCGAGCACATCGCCACCAAGACCAAGATCTGGATCGAGATCACCACGCTGCTGATCCCCGGCCTGAACGACGACGAGGCCGAGCTGCGCGCGATGGCTGCCTGGCTGGCCAGCCTCTCCCCCGATCTGCCCTGGCACATCTCCGCCTTCCATCCCGACTATCAGATGCTGGACCGGCCCCCCACGCCGCAGCGTTCCCTGGTGCGCGCCTGGGAGATCGGCCAGGAGGCCGGTCTGCGCTACGTCTACCTGGGCAACGTGCATGATGGCCACCGCGCGTCGACCTTCTGCCCGGCCTGCAATACGCTGCTGGTCAGCCGCAACTGGTACACGGTGCGCCAGCACTGGCGCGAGCCAGGCGTGTGTCACGGCTGCGGCGCGACGATGCCGGGCGTGTGGGCGGGAGGAATGGTGAATTGGTGAATTGGTAAATTCAGTAGATTCGATTTTCATGCCAAGGGTGCCACAACGGCAGTGATTTGGCGAACGTAGTCGTACTTACGGAGCAGGGACCGATCGATGAAGCTGGCGA
>JAJTXO010000272.1 GCA_021463315.1 Caldilineales bacterium
CTTGGTGCCGTACTTCTCCATGTGCTCGCGGCCGGCGTTGCCGAACAGCTGCGGTGCGGGCGGAGCCGGCGCGAACTCCCGGAACTCCATCATCAGCATCATGTGCTTGTCCATGGGGTTCACGCGGTCCATGAACTTCGCGCCGAGGGAGCCCTTCTCCATCTTCTCGAAGCCGACGGCCATGACGCAGTCGGCGAGCCCGCCTTCGACCAGCTGCTTGGCCAGGAAGAGCGCGGTCGAGCCGGTGGAGCAGTTGTTGTTGACGTTGATCACCGGGACGCCGGTCATACCCACGGTGTAAAGCACCGTCTGACCGGCCGTGCTGTCGCCGTAGACATAGCCGGCGTAGACTTGTTGGATCTGCTCATAGCCCAGCCCGGCGTCCTCCAACGCCATGCGCACAGCCTTGGCGCCCATGACCGGGTAGGGCTCCTCCGTGCCCGGCTTGACAAAGGGCGTCATGCCGACGCCCGCGACGATTGATTGAATGCTCATGATGAAATCTCCCAATGGGCCAGTGATCGCAATGGATTGCGATCGTGAGTTCAGTAATTCACGATTCTCACGCCAGGCCGCCAAGAATCTTTGCCCTTGACGGGGTCGAGACTTCCGAAGTCTGCGCGGGTTTGTTCAAAACGAGCTCACAGTCCATAAGACTTCGGAAGTCTTCCCTAACTTGAAAATAGCCGCTCGGGCCGGTCTCCGACCGAGCCCGCTCGTTTTCATCGATGGTTGTGCGCCCGGCGCATGGATGTCTAATCTATTGAGATGATACTCCAAAAACAACTTCGCGGGTTGGCTCGGTCAAGAGACCGGCCAAAGCGCGGACTTGTTTTGGACAGTTGCTTAGCGATCTTTGCGCCTTTGTGTGAGACAACATCGTGAAGTACTGGACATGGATAAGCGCTAGTCGGGTCTCGACGCGGTCAGCACTTGACAGATCATCTGTTCGGGTATAGAATTTCGCTAACTTAGCTAATTTCTCTAATTTGGAGGTGATGATGCCAACGAAGACAATTCCGTCGACAGAAGCCCAGAACAACTTTGGGAGGATTCTCAATGATGTTGTACGGAACGATACTCGTTACGTCATTCAACGCCACAGCACATCACAGGCCATCCTCCTCAGCCTCGAGGACTTCGACCGGTTGCTGGCAGCCAGCGAGGGTGAACGATCCAAGATCGGCAGTGTCATTCGCGAGTTGAGTCCGACGTACAACCTGGGCACGACCCTTGTCGAATAGAGGAGACGCCATGGACCTTGAGCAACTCAGCCAAGCCTTTGCTCTTGACTACCCTGCAGAACTGTTTGAGAGCACTCTGGCTGTCCAAGCGGACTGTTTTGAGTGGATGAGACGTGTTCCACGGCAAAGCGTCCATGCCATTGTAACCGACCCTCCGTATGGTGTAAAGGAATATGACCTGGACCAACTGGAGAAACGAACCAACGGCAGCGGAGGTGTGTGGCGTATTCCGCCGTCCTTCGATGGCAACAAGCGTGCGCCGTTGCCGCGCTTCACGGCCCTGAACATTGAGGAGAGAAAACGTTTGGAAACGTATTTCGCGGAGTGGGCGATTCTGGCGTTGGGTATCCTCCGCCCGGGAGGCCACCTTTTTCTTGCCTCCAACGCTTTCCTGGCGCAGGTTGTCTTTGCATCCATAGTTGGTTCAGGCTTCGAGTTTCGCGGCCAGGTGATGCGGCTAGTGCAGACTTTGCGCGGCGGAGATCGTCCCAAGAACGCCGAGCAGGAGTTTCCTGATGTTTGCACCATGCCGCGCGGTCGTTACGAGCCTTGGGGGCTTTTTCGCAAACCACTGCTCAACGGCATGACGGTGGCCGAGTGTCTGCGTGAGTATCAAACTGGGGGATTGCGCCGGCGGCCTGACGGCAACCCATTCGAAGATGTGATCGAGAGCGAACGCACGCCCCAGAGAGAGCGCCAGATCGCGAATCACCCAAGCCTCAAGCCGCAGTCGTTGCTAAGGCGGTTGGTCTACGCTGCATTGCCCTTGGGGGAAGGCGTGGTGGTGGATCCCTTCATGGGCTCTGGGTCGACGGCTGCTGCGGCGGAGGCGCTAGGTTATTCATGCGTCGGAGTCGAGCGTCTGAAGGAGTATTATGAGATGAGTCGGCGCGCCATCCCGGCATTGGCTCATATCGTGACCGATGACGCCCAGATGAGCCTATGATCTACGGTGAGGTCATAGGGCAGATGGCAGTGTTCGTCGAAGCCACCGCGCTTTACGGATACTGGAACGAGGGCCTGCTCTTCAAGATCCATCTCCATGTCTTGCGCTCTCCTTCAGTCTCAGAACCTGCGGCAATCAGGTCTCGCCACATGCCACGGCAGGGTCGCGGGTCACGGTGTGGTCAGGGGCCAGAACACCGGCAGCAGAACCATCATCACTGTGAAGACCACCACGGTCAGCGGCAAGCCGATCCTAAAGAAGTCGCTGAAACGGTAGCCGGCGGGACCCATCACCAGGATATTGACCGCGTGGCCCAGCGGGGTCATAAAGGCCATGGAGCAGGCCAGCGCCACCCCCATGGCCAGGGCGCGCGGGTCCAGCCCGGTCTGCTGCGCGGCCTGGATCGCGATCGGCGTGATGACGCTGGCCACGGCCGCACCGTTGATCACCTGAACCAGCAACATGGCCAGCAGCGCCAGGCCGGCCAGCAACGCCAGCGGACCAAAGGGCTGCAGCCAGGCCACCAGCCGCTCGGCCAGCAGCGTGGCCGCGCCGCTCTGCTCCATGGCCAGGCCCAACGGCAGCAGGCCGGCCACCAGGAAGATGGTGCGCCATTCGATCGCACTGTAGACCTGATCCATGGTCAGCAGCCGGCTAACCACCATGACCAGCGCGCCGGCCAGCATGATCTCGCCAATGAGCACCGGATTGAGGGTGGCCAGCAGCAGGGTGACGCCCATGATGCCGATGGCTACGCGGCTTTTCTCGGGCTTGGGTGCGGGCGCGCGTTCAGCCTCGCCGGCCAGCACGATCAGGTCAGGCTCGGTGGCCAGCAGCGCGATGCGCTCGCGCGGCCCTTGCAACAGCAGCGCATCGCCGAACTGCAAGGGCAGATCGCCCAGATGGACGCGCACAGGCCGGCCTTGACGCCAAATGCCCAGCACGGCCATGCCGAACTTATCGCGGAAGCGGCTGGTGCGCAGAGTCTGGCCCAGCAGGCTGGAGCGGGGCGCCAGCACCGCCTCGACCACCACCACCGCGCTGGACTCCAGATCGCCCTCGCGCCACTGGCGGGGGGGCAGAATCTCCAGATAAGGCTCCACATCGCGCCGCCGGAACTCGTCCAGATTCCCCTCCAGCACGATCACGTCGTCCTGGGCGATCTCGGTCAGGGGGGATGTCACCGGGATGGTTTGGCCGTCGCGCTCCAGGGCAACCACGGTGACGCCGAAATCGTCGCGCAGCGGGCTGGTCGCGAGGGGCCGGCCAATCAGCGCCGAGCCAGCAGGCACACGCGCCCGAAAGAGCCGCTCGCCCAGTTGATAGACATCCACCAGATCCAGGCGGCTATTCGCCTCGCGTCGGCCGTCCATGCCTGAGCGCGCCGGCAGCAGGCGGTGGCCGGCCAACGCCACGAAGGCGATGCCAGCCAGCGCCATGGACCCGCCGACCGGCAGAAAGTCCAACAGGCCAAAGCCGGGCAGACCCTGGCCGCGCAGGGTGCCGCTGACGATCAGGTTGCTGGTGGTGAAGAGGGTGGCCATGCCGCCCAGGATGGTGGCGAAGGCCAGCGGCATCAGCAGACGGGAGATCTTGACTTGGGTGCGGCTGACCAGGCCGGCGACGGCTGGCAACAGGATGGCCGCGGCCGCGATATTGTTCATGAACAGCGACAGCAGCGCGCCCAGCACCATCACGGCCAGCAGCAGGCGGTACTCGCTGTTGCCAGCCACGCGCAGCAGCAGCGCGCCGGCCTGGTTGGTGACGCCGGTGACCTGCAGGCCGGCCACCAACACGAAGACCGCGGCCATGGTCACCACGGCCGAGCTGCTGAAGCCGGAAAGCGCCTCGCGCGGGGCCAGCACCCCGGTCAGCCCCAGCGCGACCATGGCCAGCAGCGCCACCAGATCGGCGCGCACGCGGTCGCTGAGCAGCAGGATGGCCGCGACGAAGAGGATCAGCAGGGTAAGCAGGAGATCGCTGGGCATGGCTATCGCATCGCCCCTGGCCAGCTCAAGCTAACAGTAGGCAGGAACGATGGCTTGCGCCGCGCCTGCGTGGCCTGCTCGAAAGCATAGGCCAGGCGCAGCAGAACCGGCTCGCTCCAGGCGCCGGCAAAGAAAGAGATCCCGACGGGCAGGCCGAAGACGAAGCCCGCCGGCACGGTGATGTGGGGATAGCCAGCTACCGCCGCGGGGGTGGTGCAACTGCCGCCGTAGTGGTCGCCGTTGACCGGGTCGATCAGCCAGGCTGGGCCGGTGGTAGGTGCGACGATGGCCTCCAGCCGCTGCGCAGCCAACGCTCTGTCGATCCCTTCGACGCCGGCCAGCCGCTGGCAGGTCGCCCGCGCGGCCAGGTAGGCCTCTTCGGTGAGCGCTCCTTTGGCCTGGGCCTGCAGCATGCGCTCCTGGCCAAAGAAGGGCATCGTCTGATCCGCGTGGGCGACGTTGAAGGCGATCACATCGGCCATGGACTTGACCGGAGCCTCAGGGCCTAGCCCGGCCAGATAGGCATCCAGGCCGGCCTTGAATTCGTAGAGCAGCACCTCCAGCTCATGTTCGCCGATTTCATCGTCGGGCAGGGGCGCGTCCAGGTCGATCACCTCGGCGCCCAGCCCGCGCATAACGGCCAGGCTGCTCTCGATGACCGCGTCCACCTGGGGATATTTTCCGAAGTACTGCCGCGCGACTCCGATGCGCGCGTCGCGCAGACCGTCGCTGTGGAGAAACTGGATGTAGTCGACGGGCGGCGAGCGGTGGAGGGTGGAAGGAATCGCGCCGGTGGGATGGCTGCCGATGGCCGTGGTAGCTGGATCGCGCGGGTCCTGGCCGGCCAGCGCGGCCAGCAGAAGCGCGGCGTCGGTCACGCTGCGCGCCATGGGGCCGGCCGTGTCCTGGCTGTGGGCGATGGGAATGACGCCGCTGCGGCTGACCAGCCCCAGGGTAGGCTTGAGCCCGACGATGCCGTTGATGGCAGCGGGGCAGGTGATGGAGCCGTCGGTCTCGGTGCCTACGGCGGCCACGCACAGGTTGGCGGCCACGGCCACACCAGAGCCGGTGCTGCTGCCGCAGCCGCTGCGGTCCAGCACGTAGGGGTTGCGGGTTTGCCCGCCCTGACTGCTCCAGCCGCTGGTGGAGCGGCTGGAGCGGAAGTTGGCCCACTCGCTCAGGTTAGCCTTGCCTAGAACTAGCGCGCCGGCCTGACGCAGACGCTGAACGATGAACGCGTCCTGCGGTGGGATGGAGCCAGCCAGCGCCAGCGAGCCGGCCGTGGTCTGCATACGATCGGCCGTGTCGATGTTGCCCTTGAGCAAGATGGGAATGCCATGCAGCGGGCCGCGCGGCCCTTGCTGGCGGCGTTCCTCGTCCAGCGCGGCAGCGATGGCCAGCGCGTCGGGGTTCAGCTCCAGTACGGCGTTCAGCCGCGGGCCGCTGCGATCGATGGCCTCGATGCGGGCCAGATAGGTTTCGACGAGGCCGACAGCGGTCAGCTCGCCTGCATCCATGCGGCTCTGCAAGTGGAGAATGGGAGATTCATGCATGGCTTGTCTTGTTTTGATCTCACGCCAGTATCATATCACAATGGATTGGGAAAGATTTTGGAAGTCACTGGTTGTCTTCAATTGTAACATGGTTGGGTGTCCCGCGCAACGTATCATCTCAATAGATTGGGGAGACTTCCGAAGTCTTATGGACTGTGAGCTCGTTT
>JAJTXO010000273.1 GCA_021463315.1 Caldilineales bacterium
AACCGGGGTCGAGACTTCCGAAGTCTGCGCAGGTTTGTTCAAAACGGGCTCACAGTCCATAAGACTTCGGAAGTCTTCCCCAATCTATTGAGATGATACAAGAAGAGCTGTTGATGAACAAGCCGAGCAGCCGCCGATTGGTGGCGGCGCTGTTGATTCTGGATAGCATCGGCGTAGGGCTGGCCCTGCTGGCCGCCTATTGGCTGCGCATTGCCAGCGGCCTGCTGCCCGAGCGCGCCTTCGAGGAATTCGCCGTCTATCTGCGCGCCAGCGCGCTGATCGTGCCTATCTTTCTGCTGATCTTCGCCTTCAACAACCTCTACGACACCCGTCTGATGCGCGGCGGCCTGGCGGAATATGTCCAGCTCGCCAAGTCCTTCCTCTACGGCATCGTGGCGATGATCGTGCTCAGCTATTGGGTGCGCATTGCCACGCTCAGCCGCGGCTGGTTCTTGCTGGTCTTCGTCATCGGCCTGTTGTTGGTGGGCGGCGGTCGGTTTTTGGTGCGCCGCGCGCTGAGTTTGATCCACCGCCGCGGCCGGCTGCGCACCCGCATGTTGATCGTGGGCGCCAACGAGCAGGGCCAGGCCATCGCGCGTCAGTTTCGCGCGGCAGCCGGCGCGGGCGTGGACGTGGTGGGCTTCATCGACGATTTCCTGCCTCCCGGCGCTCCCGTGCCGCTGGACGACGGCGCGGCGACGCTGCGCGTGCTGGGCGGTCCCGACCGGCTGCACGATGTGGCGCGGCAGAACCAGGTGGACGAGGTGGTGCTGGTCAGCAACGCCGTGGCCTGGGAAACCTTCCAGGAGATCATGCAGCGCCTCAGCGTCAGCCCTGAACAGGCCCCCTTCGAGATCAAGCTGTCGCCCGGCTTCTACGAGATCCTGACCACCGGCGTGCAGGTGACGCAACTGGCCAACGTGCCGCTGCTGCTGGTCAACCGCGAGCGCATCACCGGCCCCGACAAGGCGTTGAAAAGCGGGCTGGACTACGGCCTGGGGCTGCTCAATCTGGTGGTGGCCGCGCCGCTGATGGCACTGATCGCGCTGGTGTTGCGGCTGACCAGCGACGGCCCGGTGATCGAGGGCCATCGCGTGCTGGCCTGCGGCGGCGGCGAGTTCACCACCTGGAAGTTCAACACCGGCCTGGGCGAGACGCCGCGGCCCCGCTTCACCCATCCCCTGGCGCTGGCTGAAGGCAACCAGGGCGCAACCGGCGCAGCCCAGCGTGTGACCGGCGTGCAGCGCTTCCTCTACGACAGCGGCCTGGACAAGATGCCGCAGCTGCTGAACATCCTGCGGGGCGAGATGAGCTGGGTGGGGCCGCGCACCGTTTCCGTGGGCCAGGTCGCGCTGCATTCGCTCTGGCTGCCCAACCTGCTGACCGTCAAGCCAGGCATCACCGGGCCGTGGGCCGTGGGCTGGAAACGCACCCTGGACGAGGAGATGCGGGTCACCATGGTCTATATCCGCAACTGGACCATCTGGCTGGACCTGCAGATCCTGGCCCAGACCGCGCTGCGCGTGCTGCGGCTGGAGCGAGACAAGGCGCGGCTGCCGGAGCGGTGAGAGGGCGTCTCACGCAAAGGCGCAAAGACCGCAAAGAAGAGGCAGTCACGAACGAGGATAGGGTCGTATGGAGCTAATCGCACTGATCTTGCAGCCGGCCAGCCCGGCAGGTTCACGCCGGCCGGCCGTGTTTCTGGACCGCGACGGCGTGCTGAACGAAAACCGCGCCGACTATGTGCGCACGTGGGAGCAGGTGGCCTTTCTGCCCGGCGTGTTCCAGGCCATGCAGCGGCTGGCCGCCAGTCCGTTCGTGGTGGTCGTCGTCACCAATCAATCGGCCGTGGGGCGGGGGCTGATGAGCGCCGAGACGCTGGCCGCCATCAACCAAGGCATCGTTCGGGAGGTGCAGCAGGCTGGCGGCCGCATCGACGCGGTCTATGCCTGCCCGCACACGCCGGCCGATGGCTGCGCCTGCCGCAAGCCGCAGCCCGGCATGTTGCTGGCCGCGGCGCAGGCGCTGCACATCGACCTGGCGCGGTCCTACCTGGTAGGAGATGCGGTCAGCGACATGGAGGCTGGGCTGGCGGTCGGCTGCCAGCCGGTGTTGGTGCGCACCGGCCGCGGAACGAAGCAAATAGCCAGGCTGGCGGTGGGCGGCCTGATCGGCACACCGGTGGTGGCCGATTTAGTGGCGGCGGTGACGTGGATCTTGAGCCGTGAAGAACATGCCGAGTGGTTGATGCCATGATCAGCGTCAGAATCCGTCCGGTGTCGCTGGTCACGGGCATCCTGACGAGGCTGCCAGGCGGCAACGCGCTCATCCGGCACAGGCGCGACAGGCGGGGCGGCACGTTTTCGGCTGAGTACTGTTACTCTGTTTGGTTGCGCCACTTGATGTTTGCTCACCAGGTGGGCGCCATCCATGGGGTTCCACCGGTGGTAGCTGAGCTTGGGCCAGGCAACTCGCTGGGCGCGGGGCTGGCGGCTCTGCTTTCGGGAGCTGAACAATATCACGCGTTCGACCTGGTTCGTCACGGCGACCTGGGGCACAATCTGGTCGTGCTCGATGGGCTAATGGCGCTGTTTCGCTCGCATGCTGCCGTGGTCGGCGGGCCGTCTGACGTCTGGAACTTCCCCAGCCACATCGTGACTGATCAGATTCTGGCGCGCACTCTGAACCCTGAACGGGTGGAGGCTCTGCGCGCGCGCTTGCTCAGCCTGGATGCAGCACATACCGGCTCAGATTACCTCACCTACAACGCGCCCTGGGTTGATCCTGGCGTTCTCAAGCCCGACAGTGTTGATATGATCTTCTCTGTGAGCGTGCTGGAGCATGTCGACGACCTGTCGCACACCTACCAGGCCGCCTTTCAGTGGCTGCGACCGGGCGCGATCATGGCCCACCGCATCGACTTCGGCGCTCACGAACATGCTACCCCCTGGAACGGCCATTGGGCCATTTCCCAGCCGCTCTGGCAGATCATGCGCGGTCGCCGGCCCTATTTTATCAACCGCCAACCCTACGGTGGCCATGCTGATCTGATGCGCCGCAGCGGCTTCGAGATCGTGCGGGAGGTGCGCCACATCGACCGTAGCGGCATCCAGCGTTCCCAACTGGCGGCCGAGTTTAAGGCTATTTCGGCTGAGGATTTGGCAACGCGCAGCGTGTATGTTGTGGCCAGGAAGCCACTATGAGGAAGGGTAAGTCGTTGGACAATGACAACGCCGGCGCGTGGGCGCCGGCGTTGTGATGTCAGAAATGGTGAATTGGTGAATGGGTGAATTGGTGAATGGCTAACGCTTGACGCGGAAGGCCTTCATGCCGGGGTAGAGGGCGTCTGCGCCCAACTGCTCCTCGATGCGCAAGAGCTGGTTGTATTTGGCGATGCGATCCGAGCGGGCCGGCGCGCCGGTCTTGATCTGGCCGGTGTTGTAGGCCACCACGAAGTCGGCGATGGTCGCGTCTTCGCTTTCGCCGGAGCGGTGCGAGGTGACCACAGCCCAGCCCGCGCGGTGGCTCATATCCACCGCCGCCACCGACTCGGTCAGGGTGCCGATCTGGTTGACCTTGCACAGCAGCGCGTTGCAGACCTGGGCCTCGATGGCGCGCTCGATGCGCTCCACGTTGGTCACCAGCAGATCATCGCCCACCAACTGCACGGTCTGGCCGATCTTGTCGTGCAGCAGCTTCCAGCCAGCCCAGTCATCCTCGGCCATGCCATCTTCCAGGCTGATGATGGGATACTTGGCGGCCCAGTCGGCCCACAGCTCGGCCAGCTCTTCGCTGCTCAGCTCGCGGCCCTCGATCTCCAGCTTATAGTGGCCCGTGCTGGCGTCGTAGAGCTCGCTCATGGCCGGATCCAGCGCCAGCCACACATCCTGCCCAGGCTTGTAGCCCGCCTTCTCGATCGCCTTGAGGATCACCTCGACTGCCTTGACGTTGCCACCCAGCGCGGGGGCAAAGCCGCCCTCGTCGCCGACGTTGGTGCTGTAGCCGCCGTCGTGCAGCACCTTCTTCAGGCTCTGGTAGATCTCCACGCCCCAGCGCAGCCCTTCGGCGAAATTCGACGCGCCGGCTGGCATCACCATGAACTCCTGAAAGTCGGTGCTGCCCACCGCGTGCTTGCCGCCGTTGAGGATGTTCATCATCGGCACCGGCAGGGTGCGGGCCGAGACGCCGCCCAGATAGCGGTAGAGGGGCAGCTCCAGCGCGCTGGCCGCGGCCTTGGCCACAGCCATGGAGACCGCCAGGATCGCATTGGCGCCCAGCTTGCCCTTGTTGGGGGTGCCGTCCAGCTCGATCATCGCGCTGTCGATGCCGACCTGATCCAGCGCGTCCCAGCCGATCAGCTCCTCGGCGATCACGTCGTTGACGTTCTCCACGGCCTTGAGCACGCCCTTGCCGCCGTAGCGGCTCTTGTCGCCGTCGCGCAGCTCGACGGCCTCGTGCATGCCTGTGGACGCGCCCGAGGGCACGATGGCCCGGCCAAAGCCGCCGGACATCAGCTCGACGTCGACTTCGACGGTGGGGTTGCCGCGCGAGTCGAGGACTTCACGGGCAACGATGTTTTCGATAAGAGTCATGGTAGTGCGTAGTCTCCTCTTGTTGGTTTGGTTGTTGGTAAACTGGTAGATTGGTGGATTGGTAGAACGGCCAATGGCTTGGTGACGCCATTGGCCGACCACGTCACCTTGTCACCCTGTCACCGTGTTACCTTGTCATCCGCTCAATCCGAGCGCCTGATACAGCCGCGCGTAGTCGAAGCGTTGGTCCATCAGTTGACGGAAGGCGTCGATCTTGGCGTGCTGTTGGAAGCGACTGCGTCCGAAGTAGCTTTCGGCGATCTCGATGGCGGCCAGGGTGTCCTGCGGCGCCAGCATCACTGCCACGCCAGCCTCTTCGGCGCGCGACAGGATCACGCCGGCTGGCTCCAGGTTGCCGGTGAGGATCAGACATTTGGTCGAGGTTTCCAGCGCAGCCGATTGAATGTCGGAGCGGTCGCCGCCGGTGATGACCGCCTTGTTGGCGCGGCGGCGGAAGTAGCGCAGCGCCTGGTCCACACCCATCGCGCCCACCATCAGATTCTCCACCAGCTCATCGCGCAGATCAGCCCGCACCAGGATCTCCGCGCCCAGGCCGTCGGCCAGCTCGCCGACCGTGGTGGCCTGCAGGATGCGCTGACGCGGCAGCACGGCGAACACGCCAATCCCATGGTTCTCCAGGAACTCGCGCAGCACCGTTTCACAGAATTCCATGTGCATGGCCGGCACGTTGTTGACCACCACGCCCAGCAGGGTGGTGCCCAGGCGCTTCTGGGCAGCCAGGAAATGGTCCACCGAACGCGCGTCGTCGTAGCGGATGACGGCCAGGCCGTGCGCGTTGCTGCCGGCCTCGCTGGCGATGCGCGCCAGGTCGGGCGGCGCCAGCTCGACGATGTAGCCCTCGCGCAGGTTGCTGGCGCCTTCCAGGATCACCACATCGTGTTGATCGTGGACCGTGCGATAGGCCTGGCGCAGGCGATCGACGAAGCCGCTGCCGGCTGTCTCGCCCATCAGCAGCGCCTGGATGCGCTGCGCAGTCAACTGCACCGGGGCAAGGGTTTCCAGCGGCTCCGGCAAGCCCAGAACATCCTTCATGAAGACGACGTCCTCGTCGTGGGGCTGGCCGGCCTGCAGGACGGCGCCCATGTTCACCGGTTTCATGTAGCCTACGTCGAAGCCATCGTCGCGCATGCGCAACCCCAGGCTGACGCAGACCGCGGTCTTGCCGGAATAAGTCTCTGTGGAAAGCACGTAGAGTGTAGCCATGTAGTTGCTCCAGAGGCGGTAGCCTGGTAGGTGGGAATGGGGAATGGGGAATGGGGAGTGGGGAGTGGGGA
>JAJTXO010000274.1 GCA_021463315.1 Caldilineales bacterium
TCGGAGGTGGCCGGCGCGATGGTCGGCCACTTCCGAAGTCTGGGATTGTCACAAAGGGAGATTTTACCGCAGGTTCGGTTTGCTGTCGATTCCTGCTGGGCAACGCCTGAACGTTCGTTTTCAGCGGGTTCTCAAAATCTCAACTTGACAGCGCGCAGAGAGTGTTGTAAGATTACGTCTAGTAACACGCGGAGCAAACGGAGAACGCAGTATGAAGACTTTTCGACAATGGAGCATTGCCCTCATTCTGACAGCGCTGCTGGCGCTTTCGGCCACCTCGTTGGTGCTGGCGCAGGACGTCACCCACACGGTCAAGGCTGGCGAGACTCTGTCGGCCATTGCCCAGCGCTACGGCGTCAGCCAACAGGCGCTCATCGCCGCCAACGGGATCAGCAACGCCTCGCTGATCTACACCGGCCAGCAACTGGTGATTCCCGGCGCCAGCGAAGAGACTACGCCCTCTGCGGAGCCGGCGCCCGTTGCCGAGGAGATCGTCGCCGCGCCGGCCGCGTCGGAATATACGGTGCGGCGCGGCGACACGCTCAGCCAGATCGCCCGCGCGTATGGCGTCACGGTGATGGCTATCGCCGCGGCCAACGGCATCGACAACCCCTCGCAACTGGCTGCTGGCCAGCGACTGACCATTCCCGCCGGCGCGTCGGCGCCAGCCGTCCAGGCCGCGCCGCAAGGCAATCTCAAGATGACGGTCAGCATCAGCGAACAGCGCTGCCGGGTCTATCAGGACGAGCAACTGCTGTACAACTGGCCCTGCTCCACGGGCCGCGCGGGGTCGGGCACCAAAGCCGGCACCTTCTACGTGCAGAGCAAATACCGCGAGGCCTGGGGCTCGCGCTGGGACTTCTGGATGCCCTACTGGCTGGGGATCTACTGGGCCGGCGGCAGCGAGAACGGCATCCACGGCCTGCCCTATCAGACAGGCGGCTACCCCATCTGGGCCAACTCGGTGGGCACCCCGGTGACCTATGGCTGCGTGCTGCTGGGCGCGTATGAAAGCGCGACGCTGTGGGAGATGGCCTACATCGGCATGCCGGTGGTGATCGACTATTGAGGTCTCGATACGGCGGCCTACTCGACCAACGGTGACAAAATGCGGGCAGTGATCTTCGACATGGGGCGGGTATTGATCCATTGGGATGCGGACGCGACGCTGGCTGGGCTGGCTGAGATCAGCAGCGCAGACCCGGCGGAGCTGCTGCATCTGCTGGGGCAGGTGCGCCATGCGTTGGGCACGGGCGCGCTGCCGGCTGCGGCCTTCCACCACCTGCTGGTGGAGCAGGCCGGCTCCAGCGCGGACTGGGACCTTTTCTACCCGGCATTCTGTCGGGGGCTGGGCCGCGACGACGCCGCGCTGGGCTATGCCGTCCAACTGGCCCAACGCGGCGTTCCGCTGGGCATCATCAGCAACACCAACAGCACCCACGTCCAGTGGCTGCATGCCCATCTGCCTGAGCTGGCCCTCTTTCGCTCGGTGGTGTGGAGCTCGACCGCTGGTCTGCTCAAGCCAGACCGAGCCATCTACGAGCTGGCGATCCAGCAGATGGCCCTGCCTCCAGCCCAGATGATGTTCATCGACGATCTGGCGGAAAATGTCGCAGGGGCCAGCGCCGCCGGTCTGGCCGGCTTCCTGCATCGGAACTGGGATGAGACCGGGCCAGCCATCGAGAAGTGGCTGAGTGACATTGCCGAGGCGCCCGACGCGAGCTCTGCGCTGTGATTGCGCCGGAAAGCCCAGGCAACGGAGAGGAACCGATGGGATATGACCGACCTGCTACAGCCTTTGCTGACCGCGATCCGCGCCGGCGATGACGATGCCGCCGAGGCAGCCGTGGCCCAGTTGCGCACCGCGGCTGACGTGGCCTTGCCGCTGCTGGCCGACCTGAGTACAACGGGCGACGACGACCAGCGCTGGTGGGGGGTGCGCGCCGTCGCTGGGCTGGCCGAGGAGGAGCCCTCGCTGCGCGAGCAGGCCATCCCTCTCCTGCTGGCCGCCCTTCACGACCCCGACGACTCGATCCGCTGCGTGGCTGCGCTGGGCCTGGGCCAGGCGCAGGCCCACAGCGCCATTCCCGCCCTGGCGCTGCTGCTGGCCGATCCCAGCGGCTGGGTGCGCGGGGCGGCGGCCGACGCGCTGGCCCTGATCGGCGAAGCGGCTGTGCCGACATTGGGCGAGGCGCTGCAGGATCCCCGCGAGGGGGTGCGGGTGCGCGCGGCCTATGCCCTGCACCGCATCAAGAGCGTCCCATCGGCGCGCTGGCTCTTCCCGGCCTTGAACGATCCCAACCACATCGTCCACACCTACGCCTACGAGACGCTGGAGGAGATGGGGCTGCTGACCACCGTGCTGGTCATGTGAGTGCCATGGTGGGGGCTGGGGGCTGGGGGCTGGGGAATGGGGAATGGGGAATGGGGAATGGGGAATGGGGGCTGGGGAGTGGGGAATGGGGGATGGGGAATGGGGGATGGGGAATGGGGAATGGGGAATGGAGAACCGATCACCGATGACCGATCACCGATGACCGATCACCGATGACCGATCACCGATCACCGATCACCGATATGTCTACTGAGAAACGGCTGGCCGATTGGGGGCTGGGCTGGTGGCAGCCGGCGCGGGGGCGGCTGATGGGCTGCTGGCTTTGGCCGGCGTCTGGTTGCGAAAGGCTGGCGCCAGCATCTGATCCACCGGCGCAAAGCGATCGGTCAGGGTGACGGCCCGACCCTCGGCCAGGAACGCGTCCAACTGCTCGTCGCTCAGCAGCAACTGTTCGATGGCCAGGGCCGCTCCAGAGGCCGCGCTGCCGGCCAGACGGGGCATGTCCAGCGGCGTATCGCTGGTAATCACCACGAAGGTATTGCGCGGCGACGAGCGCCACGTGGTCTGGGTCGGCGCCAGATAGACGTGGTCGAAGCTCTCGCGCAGGGTGTGGACGTAGGCGCGCAGGAAATCGCCGCTGGGGCCGTCGATGATGTTGACCAGGTAGAGCCCGCCCTCGTCCAGCCAGGCGCGCACGCGCTGGTTGAACTCATGCGTGGTCAGGTGATAGGGCACGGAGAAATCGTTGAACGCATCCCCCATGATCAGATCGTAGCGTTGATCCGGCTCTCGCTCCAGAAAGAGGCGGGCATCCTCGTTGAAGCTGCGGATCCTGGTGTCGGCCGCCAGGCCCAGCAGATCGTGGGCCACCTGGGTCACGCCGGGGTCGATCTCGATCACATCGATGGCGCTGTCGGGGTAGAGGGCCTCCATGTAGCGCGGGAAGGTGTAGCCGCCGCCGCCCACAAACAACGCCCGCAGATCGCCGCCAGCCTCGGCGCGATAGCGCACCAACTGCGCATAGAGCTGCTCGTAGCCGTAGACCAGATGGGTGGGATCCTCCAGCGAGGAATAGCTATGCACCAGCCGGTCCAGCACCAGCACGCGCACCGGCTGGCCGTCGCGCTGATCCTCGCGCACTTTGATGCAGAAGTAGTTGGTCTCCAGGGTGCAGCGGCTGTCCAGCCAGCCAGCGGCCTGTGCGCTGCCCAGCCCGAACACCAGCAGCAGCGCCGCGGCCGCGGCCGCCGGCCAGCGCCGCGGCCAGAAGAGCAGCAGCGCCATGCCGATCAGCGCCAACGCCACGCCCCAGACGATGGTGGTGGTGCCGAACCAGGCGATGAGCACGAAGCCGGTGGCGAAGGTGCCGACGATGCTGCCCACGGTGCCGGCCGCGTAGATCTTGCCGACGGTGGTTCCTGTCTTGGCCAGGTCGCGCACGGCCAGCTTGGCCACCACCGGGGAGATCGTGCCCAGCACCAGCGATGGCGCCAGGAAGAGCACGCCGACCAAGGCCATGATCTGGAGGATCACCGGCCAGCCCGCGGGCAGCCGGGTTCCGATCAGATCAGCGGCCAGCACGCCGAAGCTGGCCAGCCCCGACAGCAAAAAGAGCAGGCCCAGCAGGCGCAGCGAGCCGGCGCGATCGGCCAGCCGGCCGCCGATGTAGTTGCCCAGGCTGATGCCAGCCAGCACGATGCCGATGATGCTGGTCCAGGTGTAGAGCGACACGCCGACGTAGGGCGCAACGATGCGGCCCGCAGTCAGCTCGAGGATCATGATGCAGGCGCTGGAGATGAAAACGATGGCGTAGGGTTGCCAGCTCCAGCCGCTGGTCAGGCTCTCCCCCACCCGTTCCGACGCGCTGCTGGCCGGCGCGGCCGGCCGCTCGATGCTGTCAGTCAAGAGCGGACCTTTCGTTGCTGTGGGCCTGGGGCAACTGAACCACCCGCCCCTCGCGGCGAGCCTGCTCGGCTGCGAAGACCATCCGATGGGTTTCCAGGCTCTCCTGCGGACCGGAGAGGATCGCGCTGGGATCGCCCGTGGCCACCGCGGTCAGGAAGGCATCCATCAGGCCGTAGTCGCCGCCGGCGTGGCTGCCTGGCTGGCCCGCGGTCAAGCTGGCCACGTCTATCTCCCGCCAGGCGTCGGTGTGGAAGTCGAAGATCCGGATGGTGCGGCCATCGCAATGGAGCTCGCCGGCCGCGCCGAAGATGGAGGTGCGACGCTGGCCGGCCTCAGTGAAGGCCGCCAGGCTGAAGCTGGCGGTGCGGCCCCCCTGGAACTGCATCTGCACCACCTGGTTGTCCAGCACGTCGTTGTCGCAGGTGTAGACGCAGCGGCCGTAGGGGCCAGTGCGCAGCGCGGCCTCAACCCCTGTCGCGGTCACATCCGGGGTCAGCACGTCCACCGGCCAGCCCACCTGCCCTTTGGCCACACGGCCGAGATAGATCTTGCGGGCCGAGTAGGGGCAGTCCGGCTCCACGGCGCAGTCCAGGCAACGCTCGGCCGCGCCGGCCGGCTGGTTCTCGCGGCGGAAATGGCGCAGGCTGCCGAAGGAGCTGAGCGCCTGACAGGGAACGCCCATCACATGGCGGATCCAGTCCAGATCGTGACAGCTCTTGGCCAGCAGCACCGGCGAGGAGAGCGCCTCGTTGCGCCAGTTGCCGCGCACAAAGGAGTGGGCAAAGTGCCAGTAGCCCACCGGCTCCAGATGCTGTAGGCTGATCACGTCGCCGATCGCGCCGGCAGTCAGCAGCGCCTTGATCTGGCGGGTGTAGGGGGTGTAGCGCAACACGTGGCCCACGGCGAAGATGATCCCGCTGGCCTCGACCGCCTCGACGATGCGCTGGCACTCCTCCGCGCTGGGGGCCATGGGCTTTTCCAGCAGCATGGCATAGCCCAGCCGGGCAAAGGCGATGGCTGGCTCGGTGTGCAGCGCGTCGGGGGTGGCGATGACCACCGCGTCGGCAAAGCGGGGCCGGCTGGCCGCCTCGCGCCAGTCGGCGAAGACATTGCGCGCCGGCACGTCGTAGCTCTGGGCGATAGCCTGGCGATAGTGCTCGCGCGGGTCGGCGACGCCGACGATCCGCACGCGCTCCGGGGCAATCTGGGCGGCAGTCGCATAGCCTGCGCCGCGGTTGCCCGCGCCGATGATGAGAAGGGAGATTGGTGGCATAGCACCCAGATTATACGTGGACAACGGCGTTTCTCAAAACGCCCCGCTGACTCACCAGCGATTCCAGATATGATTCATGAGTCCCCTGCAAATACGATCCAGAGGGCGTCTCGCCCGGCCATACCCGACGCTCACCCTCCAGTCCGCTCCGGCCTGCGGCCTCCGAGAGGCTGCGCGCTCGTTGCACTCCTTCAGGCTACGTCCGGGGTGCTACGCAAAGACGCCTGGCTGATCGGCTTTTTGCAGCAGAGTCGTTCATCGGGCTGATTCCAGCCATAGAGTGAAGTCCCTCCACGGGCGACCCCACGGCGCCACGCGCTTCACATCCATGCCAAGCGTCTCCACGGCGGCGACCGCCGGGCGATCAATCGC
>JAJTXO010000275.1 GCA_021463315.1 Caldilineales bacterium
GAGCTCTTCTTCTGCGGCACCGGCGTCCAGGTGGCGGCTATCACCGCCGTCGATCGCCGACCGGTCGGCACGGGCGTCATGGGCCCGGTCACCGACGCCCTGCGCAACCTCTACTTCGACGTGGTGCGCGGCCAAGTGGCGCGCTACCGGCACTGGAACACACCGGTGTACGATCAGTAACTCGTGACACGTAACTCGTAACCCGGAGCAAGTGAGAAGCGTGTCTGGCAATGACTTGCTCGGCCTGGGCTATGCATCATTTGCCATGCACAGACATTCCGAGCTCCGGGTTACGTGTTACGAGTTACACCCCACGCACCCCCAAACACCCTTCCCACATACCCCCAGTTCCGCATCACGCATCGCGTTTCATACATGGTCTTCCACCCCACCCCCTCCACCGATGGCCGCCGCGCGCTGCTGATCGCCCTGGCCTTGATCCTCCTGGACCTGGCGCTGACGATCCTGATGGCCGCGCGGCCAATCGGCGCATCGACCTTCGTGCTGCTGCTGTTGGTGCTGGTGCTCTGGCTGCCCCTCAGCTATGTCCTGTGGCGGGCCTGGCTCTGCCTGAGCCTGGTCTATTGGATCGACCGCAACTCGGTCACCCTGGCCTGGGGGCCGATCCGGCAGGTGATCCCCATCGGCGAAGTCCAGCAGGTGCAGCGCGGCGCGGCGGTCGAGGCGCTGGCCGCGGCCGCGCCGCTGGCCCAGGGGCCCAACGGCCAGATCGATCAGCCGGCGCGCGCGCTGGCCGAGCGCTGGCCGGCCCTGGTGCGCTGGGTGATTTTCGGCCCCGATCTGGGCACACGACGCCGGCTGCACGGCGTCAGGATCTACAGCGTGGCCTCCCAGCCGCTGTCGGAACAGCTTCTGCTGCGCGCCCACGGCGGCCTCTATGGCATCTCGCCGGCCGACGCGGACGGCTTTCTGGCCGCGTTGCAGGAGCATCACAGCCTGGGTCCGACGCATCTGACGACCCACCAACGCCAATGGCCCGGCTGGATGCGCTTTCCCCTGTGGCAAGACCGCTTTCTGCTCAGCCTGCTGCTGCTTGGCCTGCTGGGCGTGCTGCTGCTGCTGGGGCTGGCCATGAGTCGCTTCGCCGCGCTGCCCTTTGCCCTGCCGCAGTGGGACGACCTGGATCGGCGCATGATCTTCCTCTTCCCGATCTTTGGCCTGGCGGTCTGGCTGATCAACGGCGCGTGGGGCTTGCTGGTCTACGAACGGCAGCGCGTGGCGGCCGGGCTGCTGTGGGGCGGCGCGCTGGCAGCCCAGGCCGCCGCGCTGGTCGCGCTTCTGTCCGTCACCAGGATGTGAGCATGGAGCTGTTGCCGCGTCTTGGCCTCGGGCTGTTGTTCAGTGCAACCATCGGCTGGCTGGCCTTGCGCCGTGGCGCCCTGACGCCCAGCGGCGTCGCTGGCGCCATGCTGGTCGGCACGCTGATCTTCGGCTTCGGCGGTTGGACCTGGGGCCTGATCCTGATCGCCTTTTTCGTCAGCTCCAGCCTGCTCAGCCACTATCGCCAGGCCGACAAGCTGGCCGTGGCCGAGAAATTCGCCAAAGGGGAGCGCCGCGATCTGGGCCAGGTGCTGGCCAACGGCGGCGTCGGCGCGCTGCTGGCGCTGGCCGTCTGGTTTCTGATCGACCTCAGTGGGCAGGCGCGGCCCGGCAACCCGCTCACCATCTATCTGACCCTGGCCTATTTCGGCGTCATGGCCACCGTCAACGCCGACACCTGGGCGACCGAGCTGGGGGTGCTGGCCCGAGAAACGCCCCGCTTGATCACCACAGGCCGGCCGGCTGCGCCCGGGACATCCGGCGCGATCACCCGCTACGGCACGCTGGCCGCGCTGACCGGCGCCGCGTTCATCGGCGTGGTCGCGTTTCTGCTGATCCAGGCCGCGTCGCTGGCCACCCGCGGCGAGCTGCTGCTGGCTGACCTGCCCATCGTGGTCATCGCCGCCGCGGCCGGCCTGGTCGGCTCGCTGTTCGACAGCCTGCTGGGCGCCTCGGTGCAGCGCATCTACTGGTGCGACCACTGCGAAAAGGAGACCGAGCGGCCGCTGCATAGCTGCGGCATGCGCGCTCGTCCCCTGCGCGGTTGGGGCTGGATGAACAACGACCTGGTCAACCTCCTCTCCTCGCTGGTGGGCGGACTGTTGGCTGGCAGCCTGGGTTTGCTGATTCTCCTGTAGAATCGTACAATGCCAACCATGCTTATCTCTGAACTTGGGTCCCCTCTATGACCAACGCCGGAACATCCATCTATCTTTCGGTCGTAATTCCCTGCTACAACGAAGCCCGCAATCTGGAGCGTGGGGTTCTGAACGAAGTCCATCGCTTCCTCGCGCTCCAGCCCTATCGCTGGGAGGTGATCGTGGTAGACGATGGTTCGACCGACGAAAGTCGCCAGTTGGTCGAGACGCTGATCGCCGACAAGCCCGGCTTCACCTTGCAGACCATTGCCCACGGCGGCAAGCCCGCCGCGGTGTGGGCGGGGATCCAGGCTGCCCAGGGCGAGATCGTGCTTTTCACCGACATGGACCAGTCCACCCCCATCGAGGAGGTGGACAAGCTGCTCCCCTGGTACGACCAGGGCTTTCAGGTGGTGATCGGCTCGCGCGGCGCGGCGCGCGAGGGCTTCAATTTGTTGCGCAAGCTGGGCAGCCTGATCTTTCGCGGCCTGCGCAGCCTTTTCCTGCTGCGCGACATCAACGACACCCAGTGCGGCTTCAAGACCTGCCGGCGCCCCGTGGCCCTGGAAACCTTTCCCCGCCTGCAGTTCTTCAAGCAGGCCGAGCGCCCCAGCGGCTGGAAGGTGTCAGCCTACGACGTGGAGCTGTTGTTCATCATGGAAAAGGCGGGCTACGCCATCAAAGAGGTAGTGGTGGAGTGGCAGAACCGCGATGTCAGCGACACCAAAGGGCAGCAGAGCGACCTGGTGCGCTACGTCAACGAATCCATCGAGATGGCCAGGGAGATTCTGCGCGTCAAGCGCAACGAGATGCGCGGCATGTACGACCGCGCCTGATACCCCCTCCGCCACCCCGCTCTGGCCGGTCTCCGACCGAGCCAGCCCCGCGCCACCCCGCTCTGGCCGGTCTCCGACCGAGCCAGCCCCGCGCCACTCCGCTCTGGCCGGTCTCCGACCGAGCCAGATGGGCCATAGAAACAGCCCGAGACATCACGTCTCGGGCTGTTTCTATGAGCCGCCAGAGGCTCGAACTCTGAACCTAGGGATTAAAAGTCCCTTGCTCTACCATTGAGCTAGCGGCCCGCGGGGGCTGCTCCGCACTTCCCCGATTGTATGCGCTTCAGGGGCATCTGTCAAACAAGGTAGGGAGTCGCGCTCGATCAGTTGACACGCTCCATGCCCGATGTTACAATTCAGGTCGAACATGCTTTCCAAGCAGACTCTGTTGATGTTGGAGGTGAAGCCATGACTGCTGCATCCCCGAGAACTGTCGAAGCCACCTACGTGAATGGCCTGTTGCGGCCCCTGGAACCGATTCGGGATTCCGAGGGTCAGGTCTACTTTGTGACGATCCTGAACATCGAAAGCATCCGCTCCAGGAAGCGCTCACAACCGACCAAGAGCCTGCGCGGCAAATACCGCGGCTTCCTGAGCAGCGCCGACGAGTTCGCCAGCAGCAAGCAAGCTGAGAAAGCACTGGTCTCAAGCTAAGACCCCAGGAACGCCAAGAAATTCCGGTCTTTGCGGTCTTTGCGCCTTTGCGTGAGATCGAACGCCAAGAAAATCCGGTCTTTGCGGTCTTTGCGCCTTTGCGTGAGATCGAACGCCAAGTAATTCCGGCCTTTGCGGTCTTTGCGCCTTTGCGTGAGATCGAACGCCAGAAAAATCCGGTCTTTGCGGTCTTTGCGCCTTTGCGTGAGATCGAACGCCAGAAAATCCCGGTCTTGGCGCCTTGGCGTGAGATCGAATTCGTGCAGCACTGAATCTGCCATTGCTGCTGTCAACCCCATCCGGTTTGGCTCTTGGGCGTGATCTGGCTATCATATAGCCCATGCGATCCCGACCTCTTGTCCGCCTGCTGGGCGTCTCTCTGGCGCTGGCGCTGGCCTACGCCGGCCAATATCTGCTCAACCAGCCCGATCATTGGAGCCCGCTGCTGGCGCTGCTGCCCGTGACGCACTATGGCCAGCCCACCCTGGCCATCGGCCTGCTGCTGGCCGGCGCGCTGCTCTTCGCGCTGGCCGCGCCGGCGTTGAAGGCTGACCCCGCCCCGCGCCCCGCGACAGAGAGGGCTGCGCCCTTCGACGACCATCCCACCCGCTGGTCCCGACCGCTCTTTCTGGCCGCGCTGCTGGGCTATGCCCTCAGCGCCGGCCTCTATCTGCTGGAGGGGGAAAGCGCCTGGGTGCGCGGCCTGTGGCTGGCCGGCAGCGCGCTGTTGGTCGCTTCGCAGACGCCGTGGGGATCAGCAAAGGCTCTGCCCGGCCGCTGGCGGCGAGATTGGCGCAGCTATGCCCTGCCGGCGCTGCTGCTGCTGGTGGCCGCGTTCCTGCGCCTTTATAACCTGGGCGAGCTGCCGCAGGACCTGCACGGCGACATGGCCTCCCACGGCCTGCAGGCGCTGGCGCTGCTGCACGGGCAGGTGGAGGGCGTCGTCGCGCTGGGCTGGGCCGACATCCCCATGACCGGCTTTCTGCCCGCAGCCCTGATGATGCGTCTGTCGGGCGACACGGGGACGGTGGGCCTGGGACTCGCCTCGGCACTGGGGGGGGTGCTCAGCGTCTGGGGGCTGTACGTCTGGCTGAACGAGACGCTGGGCCGCCGCGTGGCCTTGATCGGCGCGGCGCTGCTGGCCTTCTCCTACACCCACATCCACTTCAGCCGCATCGCCGAATATATGGACCCCGTGCCCTTTGCGGTCTGGGCGCTGGCCATGCTGGCCATCGGGCTGCGCCAGCGGCAGAGCCTGCCCTTCGTGCTCAGCGGGCTCTTTCTGGCTGGGGCCTGCCTGATGTACTACTCCGGCCGGGTGACTCTGGCGATCGTGGCGCTTTTCCTGCTCTACCTGCTGCTGGTGGAGCGACGCCTGCTGTGGGCCAACCGCCGCGGGCTGCTCTGGCTGGCCCTGGGCGCGGTGATCGCCCTGGGTCCCATGCTGCTGTTGATTCTGCTGGAGCCGGCTGGCTGGCTGCAGCGCACCAGCGAGGTGTGGGTCTTCAACCCGCCGGTGCTGGAGCATTCCCGCCACAAGTACGGCGTCGAGACGGTGGGCCAGATCATGGCCGAACAGGCGCGGCGCAGCCTGCTGATGTTCAACCTCTCCAACGACAGCAGCACCCAGTTCGGCCTGGCGCGGCCGCTGGTCGATCCGATCACCGGGCCGCTGGTGGTGTTGGGCGCGGCCTACGCGCTGGCCCATCTGCGGCGCTGGACGCTGGGGCTGCTGGCCATCGCCTTCTGGACGGTGGTGGTGGTGGGCAGCATTCTGACCGACAATCCCCCCTTCTGGCCGCGGCTGGTCTTCGTGCTGGCGCCGGCCATGGGGCTGGCCGCGCTGGCGGTGGAGCGAAGCTGGCGCGCGTTGACCGATGCCTTCGGGGAGGAGACGGGCCGCATCGCGACCATCGTGGTGGTGGGAGGGCTGCTCTACGTCGGGCTGCTGAACTGGACGATCTACTATCAAGCGACGGTCAGCAACGGCCGGCCGCGCGCGTTGGTCGGCCGGCTGGCGGCCAGCCTGCCCCCCGACGCCCCGATCTGCATCGTGCCTGAGGGCGAAGATGGCTGGATCCACGGCCCCGACGAGCGCGAGATCGCCTTCCTCATGGGTGAACGGCCCGGCTATGTCGTCGAGATGGACGCGGCCGGCCAGATCGCAGCCTATCCTCCCCCCTGC
>JAJTXO010000276.1 GCA_021463315.1 Caldilineales bacterium
ACCGAGCCAGCTCCCTGCTCTGGCCGGTCTCCGACCGAGCCAGCACTTCCCCCTTGCTCTGGCCGGTCTCCGACCGAGCCAGCTCCTTGCTCTGGCCGGTCTCCGACCGAGCCAGCATAGATCGTGATGGGCGACCACGGCTCCTTGGTTGCCACCGCGCCGCGCGCGATGCCGTCGTCATCGCTGACGACCTGCAGATCGTTGGCCCCCTCCATGCGCACCGGCACGCCGGCCACCGGCTGGCCCGTCTGCAGGTCGGTCACCCAGACCAGCACCTCATCCACGCTGCGTTTGCTGATCAGATTGAAGGGAGAGACGATCAGCAGATGGCGCGGCGTCACCTGGCCCCCTTCATCCGAGCCATCGCCGTAGGCGACCTCGGGCGCGCGCATCTCGACCCAGTAGATGCCGGAAGGCAGCGGCCCGCCATCCTCGGCCAGCGGCGTCTTGATCAGGTTGTTGGTGTTGCGCGCCGGGTCGACCGGCACAGTCCACACGCGCAGCAGCGTGGCGGCGCGGGGTGTGAAGTTGCGCAGCGCATCCCAGCGATCCTGGCCCAGCAGCCGGCTGGCCTCGTTCTCGTTGACGCTGTACAGCTCGAAGTTCAGCTCGCTGACGTTGCGATAGCTGACCGCGATCAGGGTGCTGGTGTAGGCGTTGTAGGTGCCGATGTCGTTGGGCACGTTCAGATGGGCGAAGGGGCGGCGCTGGCCCGTCTGGAAGCGGATGCGCTGCGCGCCCAGCTTGTTGCCGAACAGGTCGGCGATATCGGCCGACAGCGTCACGGTGTAGTCGGTTTCCGGCAGGCGCGGCCAACTGATGCGCCAACTGTTGTCGTAGGCGTTGAAATAGCTGAAAACCTCGGTGGGCGCTGGGATGATGGTGAAGGCATCCTGGCCCAGAGTGCTCTCGTCGACCACGCCCTGCAGCACGATGCCCAGTTGCCGCTCCACCGCTACGCCAGTGGCGCCGTCGGGCGGGGAGGTGCTGACGATGCCGATCTGCGGCGCGGTCTGAAAACGGCCCACAAAGCGCTCGCGCAGCGTGGCGTCGCCCTCGGCCGCGCGCGCGCTGGCATGAACCTCCACGACGTAGGCGGTGTCGTAGGCCAGAGGGGTGAGCGGCTGGAAGCGCAGGACGCGGTTGCCCTCGCGCCAGGTATAGCGGCCGGTCGCCTGCACCTGAGTGTCGCCGCGGCGCAGCACGAAGGCTTCCTCCGTGGACGCGCGGTCCATGGGTTGGCTGAAGGTGACGGTGATCGGCTTGGTGGGCCAGGCCATGGGGCCTTCCGGCGCCACGCTCAGCACGATAGGACTGGCAGTCTGGAAGCTGATGCTCACATCTTCGGCCAGCAGCCCGCCGTTGACATCGCTCAGGCCGGCCGGCACGGTCACGTTATAGCGGGCGCCGCCGGCCAGGGCAACCGCGGGCTTGAAGCTGTAGATGCTGGTGTTCAGCCACTGGCCCGCGCCGGGGGTGGCCGGCTCGATGCGCAGCGGGCTGGGCAGGCCAGCCTGCTGGCCAATGCTGGTCAACGGCACGACGGGCCGGTTGAAGATCACGGTGATGGGCGAGTCGACGCCGACCTCCTGGTTGCCGTCGGCCGGCTGGCTGCTGGTGACCTGCAGGAAGCCGACCGCGCTGAAGCGCAGATCCACCGGCGCGGCCAGCGGCTCGCCGGTGGCGCTTTTGGCCTCCTGGCTGACCGAGACGCGGTAGCCTTCGCCGCGCGCCAGCGGCTGGTCGGGCGTCCACACCAGGGTGTTGCCCTGGACGCTGGCCTGGCCGGGCGTCTCGGGCGCAATGGCAAAGGCTGCGATGGTGCTGGCCGCGTCCATGTCCTGGTCGAAGGTGATCGTCACCGGCTGGTCCAAAGGCTGTTCCTGGCCGCGGCGAGGCGAGGTGGACACGGCCACAGGGGGCAGATCCAGCGGCTCCACCGTGGGCGCGGCCGTGGGGGCTTCGGGAGCCGCGGGCGACGTCGGCTGGCTGGCTGGTGTGCTCTCCAGCGGCGCGGTCTGCGGCTCAGGGCCGGGGCCAGGCTGCGCGGGCTGGCCGCAGCTTGCCAGCAGCAGGCTGGCGACGATAACGATCAATAGAGCGATGTAGACGTGGTTGGTCGTTTTTTTGGACATGTTGACCTCGTTTTCTCTATCCTTCTTCAATGCGCGATTGACAGTGGAAGCAACGCGTTCGTGGCCGCGGGGGATGCTTCGCCGAGCCTCAGCATGACAGAGGCCGATCGGGAGATGCTTCGCCGAGCCTCAGCATGACAGGGGCCGATCGAGGGATGCTTCGCCGAGCCTCAGCATGACAGGGATCGATCGGGGGATGCTTCGCCGAGCCTCAGCATGACAGGGGCCGATCGGGGCGCTTATCGGCGCGGTTGGGTCATTGGACTTCGATCCAGATTCCTTCACTGGCCAGCGATTGCCCATCGGCATCCACGGCCACTGCCGTGACGTAGTGCGGGCCGGGTTGGAGGGTCCACCAGGTCTCGAAGGGCAGTCGGGTGGCCTGGCCCACGGGCTGGTCGTCCACCAGGAAGGTCACCTGGCTGGGCAACGTTGCACTCAACGGCCGCGCGGCCAGCCGCACCTGCTGCAAGCCGGCCGGCATTCCAGCCGACAGCCGGAACACACTGTTGGGGTCTGGGCTGATCAACGCCAGGCCGCCCTGGTCGCCGTCGCCTGTCATCCGCTCATCATTGACCGTTAACCGTTCACCGTTCACCGTCAACCGTTCATCGATCCCCTGCGCCAGCGCCCATTCGCGCAGCTCTGGCGGATAGACCCGCACAACGCGCTGCTCGACGCATTCCGGCGCACTCTCCGGGCCGGCCGCGCCGCCGTGGCAGCGATCCACTGCCAGCGGCTGGTAGATCGCATCGAACGTGACCGGCTCGGAGCCGGCGATGAACAGCTCGCTGCGTCGGCGAGTACACCATTGCGTGGGCAAGAGGCCCGAATCGATGCAGATCTCAGCCCGCACCAGCCCCTGCGGCTGGCGGAAGCGGGCCGCAGGCAGCCCCTTGTGCGCCATCTCCATCACATCGCGCCAGATCGGCCCCGCGCCGCTGACGCCGCTGACGCCAGCCATCGGTGTGTTGTCCGCGTTGCCTACCCAGACGCCGCCCGCCAGATCGGGGGTGTAGCCGACGGTCCAGTTGTCGCGCCAATCAGTGGTGGTGCCGGTCTTGACCGCGGCCGGCCGGCTCAGCTTGAGCACGCTGTGGCGGCCAAAGGAGGGCGCGCGCGCGTCGTCGTCGCTGAGGATGTCGGTGATCAGGTAGGCGACGCGCGGATCCAGCGCGTGCGACGGGGCGCGGGCAGCGTGGTCGGCGCGCCAGAGGAGATTGCCGTCGGCGTCCTCGATGCGTTCGATGGCGTAGGGCGTCACCTTGTAGCCGCCGTTGGCGAAGGTCGCATAGGCCGCGGTCAGCTCCAGCAGGCTGACCTCGCCGCCGCCCAGGGTCAGCGCCAGGCCATAGGGCTGGCTGTTCCCAGCCGCCGCGGGTTGAGTAGCCGCGGGTTGAGTAGCCGTCTGCGGCGTATCGAAACCCGTCTGCAGCGTATCGAAACCCGTCTGCAGCGTATCGAAACTCGTGGGTTGAGTAGCCGTCTGCGGCGTATCGAAACCCGTGGGTTGAGTAGCCGTCTGCGGCGTATCGAAACCCGTCTGCGGCGTATCGAAACCCAGCGGCGGCTGCGCGCCCGCCGGCTGAAACGATGTGATGCCCTGTCGCTGCGCCTGGTCGATCAGCGCGGGGATGCCGATGGCCTCCAGCGTCTTGACCGCGGGCAGGTTGTAGGAGCTGGCCAGCGCGGTGCGCACGCTGACCGGGCCGTGCCATTGCATGTCGTAGTTCTGCGGCACATAGGACTCCCCCTCGGCGGTCAGAAAGGCGGTGCGCACATCCGCGATGACGGTGGCGGCCGTGAACGGCTCTCGGCCGGCCGCGGCCGCGCGGGCTGGGTCCATGGCCGCGGCGTAGGTCAGCGGCTTGAGCGCGGAGCCGGGCTGCCGCAGCGCCAAAGCTGCGTTCATCGCGCCGTCGATGCTGGCGTCGAAGTAGTTGGGGCTGCCCACCATGGCCCGGATCGCGCCGCTCTGCGGGTCCAGCAGCACCACGGCCGCGTTCTCGATGCGCCGATCGGGCGGCGCGTCCTTGGTCTGCGCGAGCTGGCCCAGGCGATAGCCCACCGCGGCCTCCGCCTGCCGGTTCCAATCCAGGTTCAGGGTGGTCATCACCCGCAGACCGCCCTGGCTGACCCGCTCGGCGCCCAGCAGGCGTTCCAACTGCGCCTCCACGTAGCTGACGAAATGCGGCGCCTCGATGGGGAAGGGGGTGGCGGCGAACTGCAGACGTTCGGCCAGCGCCAGCTCGGCCTCGCCGCGGCTGCTGGCGCCGTTGCCAACCATAGCGGCCAGCACGTGGGACTGCCGCCAGCGAGCCGATTCCAGGTTGTAGATGGGGTTGTAGACCTCGGGGTTCTGCACCAGCCCGGCCAGCAGGCTGCATTCGGCCAGATCCAGTTCGCTGGCCGACTTGCCGAAGTAGCTGTGGGCCGCGCCCTCCAGGCCGTAGGCGAAGTTGCCGAAGTAGACCTGGTTGAGGTACATGGCCAGCACCTCTTGCTTGTCATAACGCAGCTCGATGCGCAACGCCAGCCAGGCCTCGCGCAGCTTCCTGCGCAGCGACTGCTCGTAGCGTTCCTCCGCGCTCAGCAGCGTGTTGCGGGCCAGTTGTTGGGTGATGGTGGAGGCGCCAGAGACCACGGTGCCGCTGCGCAGGTTCTGTATGGCCGCGCGGCCGATGGCCAGGGGATCGACGCCGGGGTGCTGAAAGAAGCGACTGTCCTCCACCGCGACCGTGGCCTGCCAGCAGGCGGCCGGGATCTGCTCGAAGCTCAGCGAGCGCTGCTTGCCTTGATCGCCGATGGCCTCGAAGAGCAGTTGGCCCTGGCGGTCATAGAGCAGGGTGCTGGGCCGGGCCGCGGCCAGGTTCTCTGGCGTCGGTGCGGGCAGATCGCCTACCAGCCAGTAGCCAAAGACCAGCACAGCCAACAGCCCTGCTGCCAGGGTCAGCAGCGCCCATCGCCGCCGAGAGAAGAAAGACATGAAAAACACCACCAATCGAACCGGAGTTGATAGCCAGCGCGAGCCGGCCGGAGCGGCGAGATCGCACACCTGTTACACGGCCTCAACCGTTGCCTGGTTCATTCTGTAGCTTACGCCAGAAGCGCCGTCTTGCCAAATCTGGGTCAGTTGACGGCCACGGGGGCCGGTGCTATAATGCCGCCAGCGAAACTGATGAAGCTGGAAGCGCGATAGGATGAAGATGTATGATCGAAGCACCTGTGATGCCCCGTCCGCCAGCGGTGAAGAGGCCAGCGCGCCTTACTGAGATCTATTACCCAGAATCGGATGGAAAGCCTGTGGGAGAAACTGAATTTCACGTGATAGCGTTGTTGGGTTTGCTGCAGACGCTGCGCAGCCACTATCGCCTGAACGATGAGGTCTACGTGGGCGGTGATATGCTGTTCTACTATGTGGAAGGCAAGCCATCCGAGTTCAAGGTCCCCGATGTCTTCGTCGTGAAGGGGATTGCCAAGCACATGCGGCGCACCTACAAGCTCTGGGAAGAACAGATTGCGCCCTGCGTGATCTTTGAGATCACCTCGCGCGGCACGCGCAGGGAGGATTTCGGCACAAAGCGCTCGCTCTACCAACGGCTGGGTGTACAGGAGTACTTTCTGTTTGACCCGATGGCCGAGTACCTGCGCCCACCTCTGCAGGGCTTTACGCTGGAGGCTGGAAGCTACCAACCGCTGACGCCGCATGAGGATGGCTCGATTTGGAGCCAGGAGCT
>JAJTXO010000277.1 GCA_021463315.1 Caldilineales bacterium
GCAGCCCGCCAGCGCCAGCATCAGCACTGCGCCAAGGAGTACTCGCTTCGTCGCCATCGTCTTCATTTCGGGAACACCTCGCTCACCACAACATGACTCCGGGAAAATCCGCGGCCGGCGGGCATCATACAACGCAACAGCCGCAAACCGGAAAACGGGCATCATCGCCATGTGCGGATAAAGTTGACCACCTGCCAACGCTGTTCGTCGCTGAGGACGTGCTCCCAGGCGGGCATGGCGGTCTCGGCCCGTCCGTGGGTGACGATGTAGAAAAGCCCGCCGTCGGTCAGCACCTGCACATGGTCCGCATGCAGGTTGGCAGGCGTAACCGCCAGGCCCACTCCGCCCGGGCCGTCGCCCTCGCCGGTCTCGCCATGACAAACCGCGCAGTTCTTGGCGTAGATGGTTGCGCCAGCGGCAACGCTCGCGTCGGTGGCCGCCACCGGGTTGGGTATCGCTGCTGCCTCCTCAGGCACGGCGTGGGCGCCTGTCGCATGTTCATCGGGCATGTGCTCTTCCATGGCGGCGTGGTCTTCCATCGTCATCGATTGATGGTCAGCCGGCATGTCCACTGCGCTCTGCACAGGCGTTACCGCTTCACCCGTGAGGTGTAGGGGCGGGGTCACCCCGCCCTCCGGGTCTGCGTGCGGGATGACCCCGCCCTCCGGGTCGGTGGGCGCCAGCGAAGGGCCGCCGGCAGAGCAAGCCCCCAGGCTCAAGACGAGCAAGCTCAGCACGGCAACGGCGATAAGACGGCTTCGATTCATGGGTTGAGTTGACTCCTTTTGTTCAGCTCGGCGCGCCGCCCAGCCTGACGCGGCGCAGCGTCTGGGCGTTGATGGCGACGATGATGGTGCTTACGGACATCAGGACTGCGCCGGCGGCCGGCGAGAGCAGGATGCCGAAGGTCGGGTAGAGCAGACCGGCCGCCAGCGGGATCGCCACGACGTTGTAGCCCGTGGCCCAGGCCAGGTTCTGTCGCATCTTGCGGTAGCTGGAGCGGCTCAGGTCGAAGACCTTGACCACGTCCAGCGGGTTGTTTCTGACCAGGATGATGCCGGCCGACTCGATGGCGACATCGGTGCCGCTGCCGATGGCGATGCCGACATCGGCGCGCGTCAGCGCCGGCGCATCGTTGACGCCGTCGCCCACCATGGCGACCTTGCGTCGCTGAGCCTGCAGCGCGGCCACCTGCTGGTCCTTGTGCTCCGGCAGCACCTCGGCAACGTAGTCGTCGATGCCCAGCTCCTGGGCCACGGCGGCTGCCACCGGCTTGCTGTCGCCGGTCAACATCACAACCTTGACGCCCAGTTGGTGCAGCCGGTCCACGGCCTGCTTGCTTTCAGGGCGGATGGCGTCGGCCAGCGCGAAGGCGGCGCTCACCTGTCCATCGTCCACCAGCCAGACCACGGACTGGCCCTTTTCGCCCGCCTGGTCGGCGAAGCTGCGCAGCGACGGATCGGGCGTCAGCGCCAGCAGCTCCAGCAGCCGCGGCCCGCCGACGTGAACTGTGCGCCCGGCCGCCGTTGCGCGCACGCCGCGGCCCTTCAGCGCCTCGAAGCTTTCGATGGTCGGCAACGCCAGCCTCTTCTCGCCGGCTGCGCTGCGCAGCGCGCGGGCGATGATGTGCTCCGAGTCTCCTTCCACGGCGGCCGTCAGCGCCAGCGCCTGCTCGGGGTCCACACCGTCAGCCGCGGCCATGCCCACCACGCCGAAATTGCCCTCGGTCAGCGTGCCGGTCTTGTCGAAGATCACCGTGTCGATCTCGCGCGCCGCCTCCAGCGCCAGCCGGTCGCGCACCAGGATGCCGTTGCGCGCCGCCAGGCTGGTGGAGATGGCCACCACCAACGGAATGGCCAGCCCCAGCGCGTGCGGGCAGGCGATGACCAGCACCGTGGCCACCCGCTCGACCGCCTCGACGCTGAAGCCGGTGGCGGCGATCCAGACCACCGCGGTCACCAGCGCGGCGCCCAGGGCGATGTAAAACAGCCAGCCAGCCGCCTTGTCGGCCAGAACCTGGGTGCGCGACTTGCTCTGCTGGGCCTGCTCCACCAGGCGCATGATGCCCGCCAGCGCGGTTTGGTCGCCGGTGGCGGTGATGCGCAGCCGCAGGCTGCCGCTGCCGTTGATGGCGCCGGCGATGGCGCGGTCGCCCGGCCCCTTGCTGACCGGCCGCGACTCGCCGGTGATCATGGCCTCGCTGACGTCCGATGCGCCTTCGACCACCTGGCCGTCGGCTGGAATGCTGGCGCCGGGCCGCACCAGCACCAGATCGCCGGTCCGCAGGTTGCTTGTGGGCGTCGCTTCGATGCTGCCGTCGGGCCGAATGCGCTCGGCAGTGTCGGGCATCAGCTTGGCCAGCTCGCGCAGCGCGCCCGACGCCTGACGCACGCTGCGCATCTCCAGCCAGTGGCCCAGCAGCATGATATCGATCAGCGTCACCAGCTCCCAGAAGAAGCCGCCATCGGGGGCGATCACCAGCGCCGCCAGGCTGTAGAAGAAGGCGACGCCGATAGCCAGCGAGATCAGCGTCATCATGCCCGGTTGGCGGTTGCGCAGCTCCGGCGCGGCCATGCGCAGGAAGGGCACGCCGCCGATGATGAACACCAGGGCGGCAAAGACCGGCGCGATCCAGGCGCTGCCGGGGAACTCCGGCACGCTGAAGTTGAACCACTCCTGCAGCATTGGGCTGTAGAGCAGCACCGGCGCGCTGAGCGCCAGGCAGATCCAGAACCGGTTGCGGAACATCAGCTCGTGGCCGGTGTGGTCGGCGCTGTGCGCCCCGTGGCCCGCGCGCCCGCCGTGCGAGCTGTGGTCTGCGTGGGCGGCCTGGCTCATGGCATGGCCATCGTGTGCGTCGCCGTGTTCAGCGTGGTCCGCACCGTGGGCAGGTTCGACGGACGCGCTGCTCATGGCATGGCCGGCGTGCGGGTCGGCGTGGCCGCCGCTTGCCGCCGGTTGTGCAGATTGCGCCGCGACATCGGGCAGCGTATGGCCGGCGTGTGGGTCAATCCCGGCTTCTGGCTTTTCTGAGTGCGTTCCGTGATGTTCGTGGTTCATCGTGCTATCTGTCTACCGTCTGCAGTCGTCGTTGTTCTGGCCCGCTATCATACCAACGACCTTCAAGGTTCTCCGCAACCTTGAAGGTCTGGTCACCAGTCGCTCCCAACGACCTTCAAGGTTTTCCGCAACCCTGAAGGTCTCGCCGAAAGTCTCGCTGCCAGACGCAACGCATCACGGCGTCCAGTTGGACACGACTCGCAGCTCCTTGGTTGGTTCGTCGGGATCGTTGGATGTCAGCATCACCCGAAAATCATGCGGCCCTTCCATGCCGGCGTGCATGGTGAACTCCATCGACAACTCAGTCTGCTGCCCCGGCTTGAGAGTCGTCGAACCGACGACAATCCTGGGCGGTCAGCAGCCCTCCAGCACTTCGGGCACGGGCGGGTGGGAGATGGTCAGCGGCCCGTCGCCGGTATTGCTCAGCTTGAAGCTGGCCTTGACCATCTTGTTGACCGGCACGTCGCCAAAGTCAATGGACGTCTGGTCGACCTCCAGATTGGGCGCGCCGCCGGTCGCTGGGCTGTTGGCATTGCGGCTGTCCTGCCAGGCCAGAAAGACGGTCAGCGCCAGCGCAGCCAGGACGATCCCGCCCGCCAGCCCGGCCCACATCGCCCACGGCCGGCGGCGGGCGGGAGGCGCCGCAACCGGTCGGCTGGTTGATCGGGCCGCGCCGGATCTGCGCTTCTTGGATTTGCTCATGGAGTGCCTCCGCACAGTTTCTAGCTAGTCGCGTCCACCCAGCGTCCACGTGAACGTGCGCCAGGGAACGCCGGCCAGGTTGCGAATGACGAGGGTGACGGTGTTGGCTGCGCCCAGAGTTGGCTGGCCATCGGCGTCGACGGCGGGAAAGCTCAGCGTGCCAGAGACGTGGTGGCCGCCGCCGGGCGGCGCTTGCCACTCCAGCGCCTTGATCTCGTTCCCGCCTGCCCGCAGAGTCGCCAGTTGCGCCAGATCGACGCCCAAGTCCACCGAGTGGGTGTCCATCACCACAGCGAAGCTCAGCGTCTCTGCCGCGGCGGCACGGTTCAGATTGAGCGGCGTGATCTGCACGGTGACGCCGCCGGCCTCGGCCATTCTCGTGTCAGCCGTCGCGGCGAAAGCGCCTGCTGCGGCAGCGCCGTCGGTGATGGGCAGTGTCCCGGTCAACGGCGCGGTTCCAGTCATGGGCGCCGCGCCCATCATGCCGCCCGCGCCCATCATCGACTGCATGTGAGACTGCATCTGTGTCATCATCTGGTCCAGGTTGCCCATCATCGCGCCCATGTCCATCATGCCGCCGTGGTCCATCATCGGCATCGTCCCGGTCATCGGCATGGTTCCAGTCATGGACTGCATGTGAGACTGCATCTGCGTCATCATCTGCATCATCTGGTCCAGGTCTCCCATCATCGCGCCCATGTCCATCATGCCGCCGTGGTTCATCATGCCGCCCTGACCCATCATCGGCATCGTCCCGGTCATCGGCATGGCTCCGGCCATGGGCATCGCGCCCATCATGGACTGCATCTGCGTCATCATCTGCATCATCTGGTCCAGGTCGCCCATCATCGCGCCCATGTCCATCATGCCGCCCTGGCCCATCATCGGCATCATCTGTCCCGGCTGCCCTGCATGATCCTGCATCATCTGCCGGGTTTGGCGCATCATGTCCATGACCTGGCCCATGCGGGCGCCGAGCTGAGCTGCATCCGGGCTGGCCGCCGCGGGCGCGCCTTGCAGCTCGCTGACGCGGGTTTCCAGGACTGCGACCTGCGCGCTTAAAGCGGCCGCGTCCTGCCCGGGGCCAGGCTGACCTGGTGCAGCGCACGCCGCCAACAGAACGGCCAGCAACAGGCCGCTCATCACAATTCCAAGGATAACTCTCTTGTGTGTCATTGGTGCTCTGTGACCCTTTCTTCATCTCCATAGCCTGCCCTGACGGACAGGCAGTGGCTCGTTATTCCAGCAGTTTGCGCCGCATTTGGTCATACTCAGCTTGGGAGAGTTCACCGCGCGCAAAACGCTGCTTCAGGATGTCTGTTGGGCTTTCCCGTGGCTCACCTCGCTGGCCGTCAGAAGGCGGCGGCGCAGATCCGGCGCTCTGGGGGAACAGCCTGCCCAGAAGCCAGACGGCCGCCACCACGATGGCCAACCAGAAAAGGATCATCAGGAACAAGCCCAGGCCGCCGTAGCCAAAACCCATCATCATGGTCACACCTCCTGTCGTACCTCACGATACGAGAGAAGTATAGCCTGTCAGCGTGACAGGCGCGTAACGCCAGTATGACAATTGTGTGAAGTTGACTACTCAGCCATTGGTGCCGGGCACTTGAATCGAGGTTTACAATGTCCATTGTAAGGTCGAGTTGAGCGGTAAATCGACACCAAGTGCCCGGCACCCGAGTAGTTACGTGTGCAGTTGACAGGCTTCCCGATCCCTGCTGTGCGCTCAATTTGAAAGGCGCGGTGCGATGGGGAGAATGAAGGTGAAGGTGCTGCCTTGGCCGACGCCGGGGCTGATGGCCCAGATCTGTCCACCGTGGGCCTCGACCAGCAGCCGCGAGATGGTGAGACCGATACCGCTGCCGCCGCCGGCCCGCGAGCGGGACTTGTCGACGCGGTAGAACCGCTCAAAGACGTGGGACAGGTCATCAGGCGAGAGACCAACGCCGGTGTCATGCACCGCAACGGCCAGGCTGTGGGCCTCTTGCCAGACGCGCAGGGTCACCGCGCCGCCGGTCGGCGTGTATTGCAGCGCGTTGGCCAGCAGGTTGAGCAAAACCTGGGTGATGCGGGCCGGGTCGGCTGAGATGTGAGCCAA
>JAJTXO010000278.1 GCA_021463315.1 Caldilineales bacterium
CGGGACGCCTGGCGATCGTTCAGATGGACTCGTCTTGGGGTTGCCCGATCGGAAGGGCGTCCCGCCCGTCGCCCCCGTCGATCGGAAGGGCGTCCCGCCCGTCGCCCCCGTCGATCGGAAGGGCGTCCCGCCCGACTCTGGCGGCGACTCCCTCCCGACGCGTCCTACTGCACCAAAATGGTCGCTTGCTGCGTGTCCAGAACTCCGGTCCCTGTCAGCGTCAAGAGCATGGTCTGCTGGCCAGCGCCGATAGCCTGGACCCGGGCCGTCACCGTGATCACGTCGTTGGCTGGCGCAATCAACGCTTGGCGGTTCAGCGTGACCCGCAGTCCAGCGCTGCTCTGCGCAGAAAGCTGCACGGCCTGCGCCTGGGCGCTGTAGTTGAAGATCTGGATGCGAACATCGGACTGTTCGCCGATAGTCATCCGCGCCGGCATATCCGCACGCATGAACAGCGGCTGGAACACCACCAGCGGCGCGACCGCGCTGCCCAGCCGGCCGTTGCGATCCACGGCCAGGGCATTGATGCGCCAGGTGGTGATGGAGTCGCCGGTGGGAAGCGTGACCGCCAGCCGGCCCGCGGCATCGGTAACGATCTCCGGATTCCAATACAGCGTCTGCGGGAAGCGCTCACGAATGATGGGCAGCGACTCCAGCGGGATCTCCACAGCCGCCGCCTTGGCGACGGCCGGCGCGATCAGCGCCGCAGCCGCCGGCTCCACCGCGGGGATGGCGGTGGCCTCAGGCTGCGGCGTCGCGCTGGCCTCAGGCTGCGGCGTCGCGGTGGCCTCAGGCTGCGGCGTCGCGGTCGGCACAGGCTGCGGCGTCGCGGTCGGCTCAGGCTCCGGCGTCGGCTCCGGCGTAGCCGTGGGCAGCGGCGTCCAGGTCGCGGTCACGGTGGCCGCGGGCGTGGCGGTGTTGCCAGCCTCTTGCGCCTGAACCACCGCTGCCGCCTCGCGCGCGGTCAACGTCGGCGTCAGAGTCAAACTCGGCGTGGGGGTCAGCGTGGCTGTGATGGTCGGGGTAGCGGTAACCTCAGGAGCGCCCAGGGCCGCGCCACCCATGAACGGAGCGACGACGGATGCCGCCGTGGTCGTCGCCGCAGACAGATCCAGACTCGGCGTGGCTGTCATGGGCACGCCCGCGGCCAGGGCGACCACCTCGGTGGAGGTGATCACGTCCACGGCGCTGGCGGCCTCAGCGCTGGCCTCCACAATGAGTTCCACAACGGGTTCCACAGAGGCTTCGGCCAAGGGCTCGGCTGCCGGGACTTCCGTCGCACTCTCCTCGACCGCCGCGGCCGCCACGGGCGCTTCCTGCGGCGCGGACTCGACGCTGGGCGGCTGCGGCTGCGCCGCGGCTTCCGGGGGCGCGGCCAGCTCGGCAGCCGCCATCGGCGCCGGCGCGGCCGCGCTGTCGGCCGCCGGCTCTGGCATAGCCTCCTGCACCAGCGGCGCGGGCGGCGCGGCGCAGGCCATGAACAGCCCGTTGCACAGGCTGTACACCGGCGGCCCTGCCACGCGCTGGATCAGCTCAGCGCCGCGAAACGGCACGGCATTCAGCGTGACCACCAGCGGCATCACCAACAGCGTCAGCGTCAGCAGGGCCAGGCCGGCCCGCCTCTGGCCTTCCTGGCGCAGGCCCCAGCCGAAGAGCAGCAGGACAGCCAGCAACAGGCCAAAGCTCAGCGCCAACGCCACCAGCCAGGCCCGCGGCAGCAGCGCGCCCTGTCCGGCCGCGAAGGCCAGCAGCGCCAGCAGCGTCACATAGGCCAGCAACAGCAGCGCCACGTACTGGATGCGCTGATCCTTGCGTCGCCAGCCGTAGACCAGCAGCGCGGCCAGCAGCGCCAGCCAAAGCGCGCCTGTGGCCGCCAGCAGCAGCCAAACGCCCTGCGCCGGCAGGCCGTCGATCAAGGTTTGCGTCACAAAGATCAGGCCCGCGCCCAGCACGGCCAACACCAGGAGCGTCAGCAGCAGGCGGCCCAGGGCATGGCTCAGCACGCCGCTGCGGCGCAGGCCGGCCAGGATGATCCCGGCGGCCAACAGGGAGGCCAGCAGCAGCGCCACGCTGAGGCCGCGGCTGATCAGGCTGAACGCCTGCTGCCGCGCGGCGTTGGCCGCGTCGGCGTGGGTTTGGTCGATAGATTGGGCGCTCAAGCTGTATTGACGCCCGCCATAGCCGGCCCAGCTTGCCTTGGCCGTCATCTGCTGCGCGGCGCGCAGCGCGGCGAGATCGGCTTCGTCGCCGGCGTCATCGGGAACGAAGCCGCGGGCCTGCAGCGCCTGGTCCAGCAGGAAATAGGCGCGGGTGAAGCCAGGCTGGTAGGGGCGCAGGCCGTAGACTGCCTCGTTGACCACCGCCAGACCAACGGCCGTCTGTACGCCCTCGCCGGCGGCCGTGGTGCGAACGCTGAGCTGCGCCTCCTGGCCGGGGCGATACTCGGCCTGGTCGGTGGACATCGCCACCTGGATAGCCTCGGCTTCCTCCACCAACGCCACGCGGGTGTCGCGCAGGATGTCGCCGTCGCCGGTCAACTGATAGGCGTTGAGCTCCAGCGTGCCGGCCAACGCGGGCGTAAGATCCACAGCCAGCGTGGCTCGGCCGTTTTCCACCAGGGCCGACTGGGTGAGCAGGGTCTGGCCACCCTTGATGATGTCCAGGAAGAGGGCCGGCTCGCTGCCGGTGGCGATGGCCTCGACGATCAGGGTGTCGCCCACCTGGTACAGCGCGCGGTCGGTGCGCAGCAGCAGCGTCCTCAGGCTGTCATCCAGCGGCAGGGTGACAGCCGCCTGGCCCGCTGCGCCGGTCGCGTCTGTGGCCGTGACGAACACCTCGCGGTCCCCCTCTGCGCCGGCGCGCGGCGTGTAGCGCACCTCGGCCAGCCCGAAGGCGTTGGTCTGCTGTTCGATCACCGCGCCGGAGCCAATCTGCACCTGGAGCGCCGTGGCAGCCGGCCGGCCATCGGGGTAGCTGGTCAGCACATACAGGATGTTCTCGACCCCAGCGTGCAGGGTGCCATCTTCGGGGGTTACGGCAATCAGGATCGGCTCTTGGGCCACCGTGAGCGACTGCCAGCCGAACTGCGTCTCGCCGGCCGCGTCGATCACCGTGGCCTCCAGGTTCAGCTCGATGGTGTTGTCGGGCGCAAACGCGTCGTCGGGCAGCTCCGGCAGTTGAAAGTGGAAGGAGAAGCTGCCGGCCGGGTCGGTCTCGCCGCTCTGCTCCTGGACGAACAGCCGCTCCGCGCCGGCGGCCGGGTCCTGGCCCAGACGCAGCCCGACCAGCCGCACAGCTACTTGCTGCCCAGCCACAGGCTGGCCGAAGAAATACTGGGCGTTGACCTGGCCATTGACCTGATCGCCCGGCAGGTAGAAGGGCGCATCGGCCCGAACGTCCACCAGGAAGCTGGGCAGCGGCGCCTCGCCCAGGGTCACGCTGAGATCCGACACGGTGTCGCCCAGCGTGGCGCGCAGTTGGTATTGGCCCAGCGGCGCATCCGCGGCCAGCGGCAGATCGGTGGCTGCAATGCCGAACGCCGAGGATTGCTGCTCCTGTGAAAGAATCTGCCGGCCCGCGGAGTCGAACACCTCCAGACGGGCCACCGCGCCCGAGGCCGGCTGGCCGTCGACCGTGCCCAGCGCCAGGGTGCGCAGATGGATGGTCTCGCCCGGCTGGTAGACTGGCTTGTCGCTGCTGAGCAGCAGGCGATAGGCGCGCTCAAGCTGGATGGGAGCGACAATCTCGCTCTGGCCCAGCTCGCTGCTGGTGGCCACAACCAGTTCGGCGTCCCCCTCCCAATCGGCCGGCGCTTCAAATTGAACAGGCGCCGAGCCGGTGGCGTCGGTCTGGCCGGTGAAGAGGGTGCGCGCCAGGCCAGCTTGGCGCATCTGCACGTCGACCTTGGCGTTGGCCACCGGCTGGCTGTCGGCGACGTTGTTGACCACCACGCGCAGCGCGGCCTGGCTGCCGGGGGCCAGAGTGTCCTGGCCGAGGACGAACGTTTGCTGCGCGCTGCTGGACTGGGGCAAGCGGGCGGCGCTGAGCACCGCGCCGAAGAAGAACACCATCACCAGCGGGATGGCGGCTTTGCTCAGCGGGCGGAAGACCGCAATCAGGCCGGCCCACAGACCAGCCAGGCCGGCCTGCGATGTGCTGCTGTGCTGCTGGCGCGCTCGTTCCGCGGCCAGAGCGCTGCGAATGCGCGTCTCCGCGGCCGCGGGAAGCTGAACCGAGTGGTAGACCACCGGCACGACGGCGTTCAAGCCTGTCCGCAGCCGCTGCAGCTCCACCAACTGCGTAGCGCAGGCTGGGCAGCCGGCAATATGCGCCTCGGCGGATTGGGCGTCCGCTGGGCTGAGCTCACCGTCCAGGTAAGCCAACAGGTCTGGTTCAATGTGCGACATAGGTAGCTTAGAAAGCCAACAGCAACAGCATCTGCGTCAGCGATCGATGGCGCCCCAGATCGGGCGCTTGCGTTGTCAGAATCTCCTGCAATTTCTTGTGAGCGTTGAAGAGGCGCGATTTGACGGTGCCGATGTTGATCTCCAACGTCTCCGCGATCTCTTCATACGAAAACTCCTGGCCGTAGCGCATCAGCACCACAGCGCGATGCACGTCGCCCAGTTGGTTGACGGCTGCCCACAGGCGGACCTTGTCCTCCTGACGCAGGGCCAACGCCTCAGGGTTGCCGTCCACGTGGCCGGTCATGGCGCCGTCTGAGTTCTCAGCCTCGGCCGGCATACGCTCCAGGCGCTCTTCCAGCTCGTCCCAGTCGGCCGAGGGCAGGCGCTTCTTGCGCAGCCGCGTCTTGCAGCGGTTGACCGTCACCCGGTAGACCCAGGTTTCGAAGCGGGCCGCGCCATCGACGTCGTAGTTTCTCAGGCCGCGCAGCACGTCCATGAAGGTCTCCTGCGTGGCCTCTTCGGCGTCATCGCTGTTGCGCAGCGTCATGTAGGCCACGCGGTAAACATAATCCTTGTAGCGCTCGAACAGCGCGTCGAAGGCCGCGGGCTGGCCGGCCTGATGACGCCTGATCAATTCCTCGGTGGAAACACCGTAGGTCTGGGTTCTGCTGCGCACAGCCGGGGCTGCGCTGGCAGGGTTCGCTACATCGGAAGGCACGTCGTTTTCCTTGGCGCCTGCGGTTTACATGCAGGCAGGTTGGGTTTTGTTCGCTCAAAGAGACGGCAGGTGGAGCTGGGATCGTTCCACCTGCCGTCGTGCAGTGTAGCCAGGGACAAAGAAGGTGTCAAGCTGTAGAGGATGGACGCGTGTTGATTGCGATACGGCGGACCTGTTGAGATAATCGCTTGGGTCGGTCTCCGAACGATCGCCAGGCGTCCCGCCGGGTTGCGTGCGAGTCGGTCCAGAGTCGGGCGGGACGCCCTGGCGATCAGGGCATGAATCACATGAATCAGACGAAATCGATCTCCTCAGCCACGGCGACACTGTTGGTGCGGCCCGGATAGCTCAGCCAGCTCATGGCGACGTTGAGATCGCGCACGATGCTCTCCGCCTCAATGCGCATGCCGTCGTCGAACTCCAGGGGGCCGGTGGTGTGAGCGTCCTTGATCAGAGTCAGATCGTAGCCGCGGTCCAGCGCGCCATAGGCCGTGGCGCGGATGCACCAATTGGTGGCGGCGCCGGCCAGCGCGATGCGGGTTGCGCCGAGCCGGGCCAGCTCCTCCTCCAGCGTCGTCTGCTCGAAGGATGAGTTGAACTGCTTATGGATAACCGGCTCGCCCTCGGCCGGCATCATCTCCGGCGCCCACTGCCACGCCTCGCTGCCATAGACCAGCTCCTCGTCCGAGTGCTGCACCCAGATCACGGGCGCGCCGTCCTGGTGCGCCC
>JAJTXO010000279.1 GCA_021463315.1 Caldilineales bacterium
TTCCAGCACACCGCCAGCTACGACGCGGCTATCGCCAGCTATCTGGCTGGTGTGGTCGAGCCGGACAACCCCTTCCCGGCCACCTTGGCGACCGCCTACACCCGCTGGGCGACCTTGCGCTATGGCGAGAACCCGCATCAGGCGGCCGCGCTCTACGCGACGGCGGACCAAGAGCCAGCCTTCCAGCAGTTGGGCGGCAAGGAGATGAGCTACAACAACTGGCTGGACATGGACGCGGCCTGGGGACTGGCGCAGGAGTTCGACCCGCCGACCGTGTGCATCATCAAACACACCAACCCGTGCGGCGTGGCCAGCGCAGCCAGTCTGGCCGCGGCCTACCCGCGCGCGCTGGCGTCGGATCCGGTGTCCGCCTTCGGCGGCATCATTGCCGTTAACCGCATCGCGGACCTGGCGCTGGCCGAGGCCATGGCCGACCTGTTCGTGGAGGTCGTCATCGCGCCTGACTACACCGAGGAGGCGCTGGCCAGGTATCGACGCAAGGCCAACCTGCGCATTCTACGACCCTCCTCGCTTCCCCCAACCGCGCTGTCGCTCCGCACCATCCAGGGCGGGCTGCTGGCGCAGATCCCCGATGTGCAGCTCGAGCCGGCGGTCAGTTGGCAGCCGGTCACGCAGCGCCAGCCCTCCGCGGCCGAGCTGGCCGATCTGGACTTTGCCTGGCGCGTGGCCAAGCACACCAAGTCCAACGCGATTGTCTTCGCCAAGGATCAGGCCACGGTGGGCGTCGGCGCGGGGCAGATGAGCCGCGTCGACTCGGTCTACCTGGCCGCGCGGCGGGCCGGTGAGCGCTCGGTGGGATCAGTCATGGCCTCCGACGCGTTCTTCCCCTTCCCCGACGGCGTAGAGGCGGCCGCGGCCGCCGGTGTCACCGCAGTAGCCCAGCCCGGCGGCTCGATGCGCGACGCAGACGTGATCGCCGCCTGCGATCGGCTGAAGCTGGCGATGTGCTTCACAGGCGTCCGGCATTTCCGGCACTAACCCGACGAACGGCAACTCTGTCGCGTTATGCTACTGGTCAGATTGAGGCCCATCGTCATACGCCACATCCTCGATCCTGGCGTCCAGGCTTGGGCGGTAGCCATCGCACGCCTGCGCGGTTCGTGCGTTGCTGGATCTATGAAACTCGCGGCTTCGGCATCGGGGTCGCTTGTCTGTTCACTTGTCTTGTGCTACACTGCTGCATAGAAACAAGTAGCCGAGGAGTGCCCGGATATGATCTCGTTAGCAACTGCAATCTATGAAAAAGGTACTTTGCGCCTGCTGACACCCGTCAGCCTGCCAGAACGGGCGCGGGTGCGCGTGCAGATCCAAGAAGAGGACAAGATGAGAGATGACGTGCAGCGCGCTATCGCTATCTTGGAAGCCTCCGGCGTGGTCAAACCGCTAAAGCAACCGCAGGGAGTCAAGACCATCACGCCGACCCGCCGCGCGGAGCTAGCCCATCTCTATGCGGCTGGCGGCCCGCTGTCGGAAGTGATCATTGCTGAACGAGATGCTCGATGAGCTTCTACTATGTTGACACCAGCGCTTTGACCAAACATTACGTAGCTGCACGGACAGCGCGGTGCGTCATAAAACCTTAAAATATCCCGCTGCGGGGCTGTTTCTCCCCTTTTGGGGATTGACAAAGGGCTGTTGGCCGGTTATACTAGCGCCACACGATTTGCAAGCTCTGGAAAAATTCGCAAGGTGATCTACTCTGATGACTGCCGGCCTGATCCTCCTTAGCCTCCTGGTTATTGCGCTCCCGATTGTTATTCGGGAGCCGCTGCCCGCTGGGAGACCGATCAGGCGCTAGACACGTCAGCAGCGCATGAAGGCGATCAAAGCCCCTCCCAGCTTCGGGAGGGGTTTTTTTTTGATCAGCGACTAACAATCGATCGGCAGCGCGCTGTGCGGCCGCTGCCCAGGCCATGTGGCCTCTGTGAAGCAACGATGCCTCAGCCAGTTCGTCCCTGTTCGGCTCCTGTGAAGCCAAACTGGAACGAAGTGGCTGAGGCTTTTTGTTCCCAAATTGGGACTGCGGAAACGAGGAGCAATTCAATGGAACGGACAGGTGCTCAGATCGTCTGGGAGACTCTTCTGCGCGAGGGCGTGGACACGGTCTTCGGCTACCCGGGCGGCGCAATCTTGCCAACCTACGATGCCATGCCAGCCTACCCGGTGCGGCATGTGCTGGTGCGACACGAACAGGCCGCGGCGCACATGGCCGAAGGCTGGGCGCGGGCTACGGGCAAGGTGGGCGTCTGCATGGTCACCAGCGGCCCCGGCGCCACCAATCTGGTGACCGGCCTGGCCAACGCCATGATGGATTCGATTCCCATTGTGGCTATCACCGGCCAAGTGGCCACCAACCTGTTGGGGGGCGACGCCTTCCAGGAGATCGACGTCACCGGCATCACGCTGCCGATCACCAAGTACAACTATTTGGTGACCGACATCAACGACCTGCCGGAGGCCATGGCCGAGGCGTTTTACATCGCGCGCAGCGGCCGGCCCGGCCCGGTGTTGGTGGATATCTGCAAGGATGTGCAGAACGCCAAGATCGATTGGGTCTACCCGGAGACGCTGAGCCGGCCCAGCCTGCACAAGCCGCTGCGCCAGGAACCGTGCGCGGTGGATAGGGCGGCCGAGCTGATCAACCAGGCTGCCCGACCGTTGATCCTGGCTGGCCACGGCGTGCAGATGGGCAAGGCGCAGCAGGAGCTGCAGGAGCTGGCCGAACGGGCGGAGATTCCTGTGGTCACAACCCTGTTGGGGATGGGCGTCATCGCCGGAAATCATCCGCTGGCGCTGGGCATGGGCGGCATGCATGGCGAGGCCGCGACCAACCATGCGGTGCAAGAATGCGACGTGCTGATCGCTATCGGCATGCGCTTCGACGACCGCGTCACCGGCCGGCTGGATCACTTCGCGCCCAAGGCCAAGGTGATCCACTTCGAGCTGGACCCTTCAGAGGTGGGCAAGAATGTGCGGCCCATGGTGACGGTGTTGGGCGATTGCAAGCAGACGCTGGGCGCGCTGCTGCCCAACATCCGGCCGGCTTCCCACGGCCAGTGGATGCAGACCATTCGCGGCTGGCAGGATACCACCCACAAGGTGGACATCGCTGCACAGGAGGTCGATGAGCTGATCCCTCCCTTCGTCATGCGCCAACTGTGGCACGCCACGCAGGGCGAATGCGCCGTGGTGACCGACGTGGGCCAACATCAGATGTGGGAGGCGCAGTATTTCACCCATCTGCGGCCGGGCCAACTGATCACCAGCGGCGGGCTGGGCACCATGGGCTTTGGCGTGCCGGCCGCCATGGGCGCCAAGCTGGGCACTCCCCAGGAACTGGTCTGGGCGATCGTCGGCGACGGCGGTTTCCAGCAGACTTTGCAGGAGTTGGGCACCATCGTGCAGGAGAACATCGGGATCAAGATCGGCATCATCAACAACGGCTTTCTGGGCATGGTGCGTCAGTGGCAGCAGTTCTTCTACGAGAAGCGCTACGCCGGCACCCCCATGCTGAGTCCCGACTACGTCAAGCTGGCCGAAGCCTATGGCATTCCGGCCCTGCGGGTGACCAGCAACGATGAGGTATATCCGGCCATCCAGCGGGCCAACGCGCATGATGGTCCCTTCCTGGTCGAATTCCAGGTCAAGGAAGAGCTCAATGTCTATCCCATGGTGACGCCGGGCGCCTCCGTCGGCGATATGATCCGCCGCCCCGGTCCGGCCATCGTGCAGGGCTATTCGGGCGTGCAGCCGAGTTGGTGAACGGGTCGGAAGTCAGAAGTCAGAAGTCAGAAGTCAGAAGTCAGAAGTCAGAAGTCAGAAGTCAGAAGTCGGAAGTCGGAGATCACCGACCACCGATCACCGATCACCGATCACTGATCACCGATCACCGAGCCGATCACCGATCACCCAGAAAGCGAGCGCAAGGATGAAACACACAGTAGTTGCATGGATGGAAGATCGCCCCGGCGTGCTGACGCGCGTTGCCAGCCTGTTCCGCAGGCGGGGCTTCAATATCGAGAGCCTGGCGGTCGGGCACAGCGAAACCCCCGGCATCAGCCGCATGACCTTCGTGGTGGACGGCGATGAGCGCATGGTGGACCAGGCGGTTAAGCAGTTGGAGAAGCAGATCGACGTGACGCGCGTCGAGGATGTGACCACCAAGCCGGTGGTGGTGCGCGAGCTGGCGCTGGTGCGGGTGCGCGCTGACACGCAGAGCCGCGCCGAGATCATGCAGATCGTCGATGTCTACCGGGCGCAGATCGTCGATATCGACCTGGACTCGCTGATCATTCAGGTGGTCGGCGCCGAAGATCGCATCAACAGCCTGATCGATCTGCTCAGCCACTACGGCATCCGCGAGATGGTGCGCACCGGCCGTGTCGCTATCACCCGCGGCCGGGCCACGCTCCATCCGGCTGAGGCCAATGGGACGGGCAAGCGCAACGGCCGGAAAATGGGAATCTAGTAGAGTGGTAAATTGGTACATTGGTAAATGGGTCTGGGCTCGTATGTGAGGCTGTGACTCTACCAATCGCGACCAATCTACCCGCCGCAGCGGCGTACCAATCACCAATTTACCAAAAGAGGACTTATGGCAACGCTATTTTATGAGCAGGACGCTGATTTGGGCCGGCTGCACGGACGCAAGGTCGCCGTGATCGGCTATGGCAGCCAGGGCCACGCCCACGCGCTGAACATGAAGGACAGCGGCGTGGATGTGCTGGTGGGACTTTACCCCGATTCGCCCAGTTGGGCCAAGGCGCAGGCCGCCGGGCTGGTGGTCAGAACGGTGGACCAAGCCGCGGCCGAGGCAGATGTGATCATGGTGGTGATTCCTGACACCATCCAGGCCAGGGTCTACAAGGCCAGCATCGAGCCACACCTGACCCCGGGCAAGACGCTGATGTTCGCCCATGGTTTCAACATCCGCTTCGGCCAGATCACGCCCCCCGATTTCGTGGATGTCAGCATGATTGCGCCCAAGGCGCCGGGGCACCGGGTGCGTGAGGTTTTCAGGGATGGACAGGGCACCCCCGCGCTGGTGGCGGTGCATCAGGACGCCAGCGGCCACGCCTGGGAGGACGCCATCGCCTACGGCGCGGCCATCGGCTGCGCGCGGGCTGGCCTGCTCAAGACCACCTTCACCGAGGAGACCGAGACCGACCTGTTCGGCGAGCAGGCGGTGCTGTGCGGCGGCGTCAGCGAGCTGGTCAAGGCCGCCTTCTACACCCTGGTCGACGCGGGCTATCAGCCTGAGGTGGCCTATTTCGAGTGTATGCACGAGCTCAAGCTGATCGTGGACCTGTTCTACCGCGGCGGTCTGAGCTATATGCGCTACTCAGTCAGCGACACGGCCGAGCACGGCGATTACTACAGCGGCCCCAAGGTTGTCACCGACGACACGCGCGCGGCGATGAAGGGCATTCTGACCAACATCCAGAGCGGCGCCTACGCCGAGGACTGGATCGAGGAGAACGCCCAGGGCCGCCCCTGGTTCGACGTGGTGCGCGCCAGAGAGCGCGATCAGCAGATCGAAACCGTCGGCCGCCAACTGCGCTCGATGATGCCGTGGTTGGATCCGGTGGTGGTAGGATGACAGGGTGGCAGGGTGACAGGGTGACAGGGTGGCAGGGTGGCAGGGTGGCAGGGTGACAGGGTGACAAGGTGACAAGGTGACAGGGTGACAGGTCGTTGTCATGTGTCTCCTCCTTGTGGGCCGCACCCCAATCATTCTGTCACCCCCGCACCTAGCCATCCCTTCACCCTGTCACCCCCTCACTCTGTCACCCCCTCACCCCGTCACCCCCTCACCCCCTCACCTTGT
>JAJTXO010000028.1 GCA_021463315.1 Caldilineales bacterium
TGGGGAAGACTTCCGAAGTCTTATGGACTGTGAGCTCGTTTTGAACAAACCTGCGCAGACTTCGGAAGTCTCGACCCCGGTTTTTTGAGATGATACGCCTTGGACGAAGTCGGTGCGCCGTGGTACAATCCATCCCCATGTCAGCCGATCCAGACAATCCATCTTCCCCCAACCCCATCAACCGGCTTGCCCGGCGTCTGGCCGAGCTGCGCTGGCCCATCGTGATCATCGTGGTGGGCGCAGCCGCGGTCCAGCAGGCGCTGCTCTTCGCCCTGCTGCGCTTCTTTCCCGCTGCCCAGCAGGAGTGGATCCATCTGGCGGTCTACAGCCTCACCGGAGTGATCGTCGTCTGGCTGGGACTGCGCGCACTGCTGCGCGCAGCCGCCCGGCAGGAGCAAGCCGAGGCCGATCTGCGCGTGGCCTACGCCGACCTGGCGCAGACCCATCGTCAGCTCCAGGCCATCCACGAGGTGGGCCGCCGCGTCACCAACTCCTCCGACGTGCAGGAGCTGCTGGAGATCGCGGCCCGCATCCCCGTGGAGCTGCTGGGCGCGGCCAGCGCCTCGGTGATCACCTTCGACGCCGAGCGGGAGCGCAGCAGCCTGGAGCTGACCTATGGCCTGGACGAGCGCGCAGTGCAGGCGCTGCGTCAACAAACCGAGCATGCCCACTCCGCTCAACAGTGCGCCAACTGCCAGCCGCTGACCGCTCATCTCAGCGCCGAGTGTCATCTGCTGGCCTCGGTGGCCGCGGCCGGCCATGGCCACGGCCCAGAGCGCATTGTCTGCATGCCCTTGGGCCGCGGCCAGGAGCGCAGCGGGGTGGTCTCAGCCTATCTGCACGCCGGCGCGCAGCCCTCGCCCGAACAGATTCACCTGGCCAGCATCCTGGCCACCGAGGTGAGCGGCGCGCTGGAGGCGGCCCGCCTGCGCGCCCGCCAGATGGCCACCCTGTATGCCGTAGACCAGGCCACCCAGGAGCGGAGTGGCCTGGATGGCCTGCTCAGCCGGGTGCTGGACAGCACCATCGACGGCTGGGGCGTGCAGGCCGGGGCGATCCTGCTGACCAGCGGCGCCGCGTGGGAGATTCGGGCGCAGCGCGGCCTGGGCGACGATCTGGCCGCGCCGGCCATTGGGCTGGCCCTGCGCCTGGCCGAACGGGCGCGGGCCGCCAACCACGCCGTCCTGCTCCAGGAGCGGAGCGACAGCGGCCCGCTGGCCTCCTCGGCCCTGCTGCTGCTGCAGGCCGAAGGGGAGACGCTGGGCGCGCTGTTCCTGGGCAGCCAGGAGCCGGGCGCGTTCAAACCAGCTCAAATCGAGCTGATGAAGGCCATCGCCAGCCAGATTGCGCTGGCGGTGCGCAACGCCCAGCTCTACAGCCAACTGCGCCAGTCCGCGGTGATCGAGGAACGCTATCGCCTCTCGCGCGAGATGCACGACGGCGTGGCGCAGACGCTGGGCTATCTGGGTATGCAGGCCGAGCGCATCGAGGGGATGGTCGATCGAGGCGAGGCCGAACGGCTGCCGGCCGAGCTGAAGGAACTGCGCCAGGTGATCGCCGAGGCCTACCTGGACCTGCGCGAGACCATCGACGGCTTGCGGCTGACGGTGGACCAGCCGGGCGGCTTCACCGGTGCGCTGCAGGCCCATGTGGAAGATTTCACTCGCCGCTCTGGCCTGGCGGTGGATTGCTCCGGCGTCGAGGCGCTGGCCGACCTGTCGCCCACCGCGGCGCTGCACCTGCTGCGCATCACCCAGGAGGCGTTGGCCAACGTGCGCCGCCACGCCAACGCCAGCCGCGTGGCCATCAGCCTGGTGCGGGAGAATGGCTCGCTGGAGCTGACCATCGCCGACGACGGCCAGGGCTTCGATGCGGCCAGCCCGCTGGAGCGCGGCCACATCGGCCTGGCCAGCATGCGCGAGCGAGTGCGCAGCCTGGACGGCCAGCTCACCTTCGCCACCAGCCCCGGCCAGGGCACGCGGCTGACAGCGTTCGTGCCGTTGAGCTCCCGCCAGGCCGCGGCGCACACCGCTGGGACTGGTTGACATGGATAAATCGATGCCCCATTCTCCCATTCGCCTCCTGATCGTCGACGACCACAATCTCTTCCGCCAAGGCCTGATCCGCATCCTGGGCGACTATGCCCAGTTTCAGATCGTCGGCCAGGCCGCCAATGGCCAGGATGCCGTGGCGCTGGCGGGACAGCTTCAGCCCGATGTGGTGCTGATGGACGTCAACATGCCGGTGCTGTCGGGGCCCGAGGCCGTGCGCCAGATGCAGGCCCGCTTCCCTGGCCTGCCCGTGGTGATGCTGACCGTCTCCGAGCGGGATGAAGACCTGTTCGACGCAATCCGCGCCGGCGCGCAGGGCTATCTGCTCAAGAACGTGGGCGCGACCGAGCTGATCGACGCGCTGCAGCGGGTGCATGAAGGCGAGGCTATTCTGGCGCCATCGATGGCCAGGCGGCTGTTGGCCGAGTTTCGCACGCTGGCCGAGACCGCGCCCAAGGAGCCTGCGCCGATCCAGCTCGAGGCGCTCAGCGAACGGGAGCTGGAGGTGCTGCGCCTGGTGGCCCAGGGGCTGAGCAACAAAGCGATCGCGGACAGCCTGAACCTCTCTGAGCACACGGTGAAGACCCACCTGGCCAACATCCTGGAGAAGCTGCACCTGCGCAGCCGCGCCCACGCCGCAGCCTACGCGGTGCAGGCCGGCCTGGTGCGCGAGGTTCAAATCAAGGACTGACGAGGCCCTTCCCGCTGCCCCCCCCATGAACACCCTGCTGATCGAAGCCACCATCCTCGTGCTGCTGATCCTGCTCAATGGCCTCTTCTCCATGTCGGAGACGGCCATTGTGTCGGCTCGCAAGGCGCGCCTGCAGCAACTGGCCGACGAAGGCGATGGCCGCGCGCAGACCGCCTTGAGTCTGGCCAACAACCCCAACCGCTTTCTAGCCACCGTGCAGATCGGCATCACGCTCATCGGCATCCTGACCGGCGTGTTTGGCGGCGCGACCATCGCCCAACACCTGGCTGTGCTGCTCAATGACATTCCGTTGCTGGCCCCCTATGCCAACGTCGCCGCTGGCCTGGTGGTGGTGACGCTGCTGACCTATTTCACGTTGATCATCGGCGAGCTGGCGCCCAAGCGGCTGGCGCTGAACAGCGCCGAGCGCATTTCGTCCACCGTGGCCGGGCCGATGACGCTGCTCTCGCGTCTGACCTGGCCGCTGGTGCGCTTTTTGGGCATCTCGACCGATGCGGTGCTGCGTTTGCTGCGGGTTCAGCCTTCCGGCGAGCCCTCCGTCACCGCCGCGGAGATCATGGTGATGGTGGAACAGGGCGCCGATGCGGGCCTGTTCGAGCGCAGCGAACAGGATCTGATCGAGCGCGTGCTGGCCCTGGATGAGCGACGGGTCGATAGCTTTATGACGCCGCGCAACAAGATCGTCGCCCTGGAGATCACGGCAACCAGCGACGAGGTGCGCGACAAGCTGCTGACCAGCCAGCATTCGCGCTTTCCGGTGGTGGCTGGCGATCTGGACCACGTGCTGGGCATCGTGCGGGTCAAGGACATCCTGACTCAGAGCCTGACCGGCCAGGCCTTCGACCTGGCCAGTCTGCTGCGTCCCGCCCTCTTTTTGCCTGAGGTGGCCACCGCCCTGGAGACGTTGGAGCGCTTCAAGCAGGAGAGCACGCACGTGGCGTTGATCCTGGACGAGTTCGGCGGCATCCAGGGCATGATCACCCACAACGACGTGCTGGAGGCGATCGTCGGCTATGATCCCTCGCAGGACGCGCCAGCCGAGCCGCCGATGGTGCGCCGTGCGGACGGCTCATGGCTGGTGGATGGCCTGACCGCCATCGATGACTTCGAGGACGCTTTGGAGCTGGATGCGCTGCGCGAGGATCCAAGCCGGCGCTATCAGACTATCGGCGGCCTGGTGATGAGCCGGGCAGGCGGGGTTCCCAGCACCGGCGAGAGCTTCACCTGGCGCGGCCTGCGCTTCGAGGTGGTCGATATGGATGGCCGGCGGGTGGACAAGGTGCTGGTGACGGTGCTGGACGCAGCGACCAACGACGACTGACCGCGGGGCGGGCGGGCACGGTCAGAGACCGGCCCAAGCAATGAGGGCACGGTCAGAGACCGGCCCGAGCAGTGAGGGCACGGTCAGAGACCGGCCCGAGCAGTGAGGGCGCGGCTATGCTGCGGCGAAGAAGCCTACCCCCAACACCCCCGGCCCCGCGTGGGTGACGATGGCCGGGGTCAGTTCCATGATCCTTACATCGGGGACGCCAAGCTGCTGGCCCAGATCGTCGGCCAGGGCGCGGGCCGCCTCGGCCGCGCCCGCGTGCAGCACGCCCAGGTGCGATTCCGGGCCGCGCGCGGCGCTGGCCAGCACCAGCTCCTTCAGCCGCGCCAACGCCTTGCGCTGGGTGCGCTCCCGCTCCAGCGGCTCCACCCGACCCTCGCGCAGCTCTAAGATCGGCTTGACCTGCAGAACGCTGCCGATCAGCGCGGCCGCGCCGCCGATGCGCCCCCCTTTCTGCAGGAACTCCAGCGTGTCCACCAGGAAATAGAGGCGGGCGCGGGGAATCCAGGCGTACAGGTGGGCCAGAATGGCGTCGGCGCTGGCCCCCTGCTGGGCCATCTGCGCGGCCAGCAGCACCAAGGCCGCCAGCGGGCTGGCGACGGTGCGCGTGTCCAGCACGCGAATGTCCAGGTCGGGGAACTCCGCGGCCGCGGTCAGAGCCGAGCGCACGGTGCCGCTCAGCTCGGCCGAGGGGTGGATGCACAGCACGGTGTCGCCGGGCCGGGCGCGCTGCCGAAAGAGATCGGCAAACAGGCCGGGCGGCGGCGCGGCCGTCTTGGGCAGCGTCTTGGCCGTGCGCAGGCGGCTGAGGAAGGTGGCAGGGTCGATCTCGATCCCTTCCAGATAGGACTCGTCGCCGAAGATGACCACCTGAGGGATCACCGGAATATCGTATTGCCGCGCCAGATCAGCAGGCAGCCCAGAGGTGGTGTCGGTCACAACGTGGATCATGGTGCGGGGTTCCCTTCGTGCTGGCGCTGGATCTCGGCCAGAAAATGGCGCTCGAAGGCCGCCTGCAGCCGGCGGGTGATCGGGCCCGGCCGGCCATCGCCCACCGGCTGGCCATCGATGCGCACCAGGGGCAGCACATGGCGGCTGGTGCTGCTGAGAAAAGCCTCGTCCCAGCCAGCCAGCTCGGCCAACGGCAGCGGTCGCTGGGCGATGGGGATGGCCAGCGCGTCGGCCAGCTTCAGCAGCTCCAGTTGGGTCACGCCGGCCAGCACATCGGCCGCCGGCGCGGTCAGCAGCGTCTGCTCCTGCACCACAAACAGATTGCTGGTGGAGCCTTCGGTGACGCAGCCGTGGCGGTTCACCAGCAAGCCCTCGTGTTCGCCGGCCCGTTGGGCGCGCGTGCGGGCCAGATGGTTGACCAGGGTGTTGAGCGACTTGGCGTGGGGCAGGGCGCGTTCGCCGGCAAAGGTCACTCCGCCGACGCCATGCTCGAACAGCTCAGCCGGAAAGGCGCGCGGCTCCTCCGGCCAGATGAAGATCTCCGGCGCGTGGCCCGGGGTGGGGCCCAGGGCAAACATCCGAATCAAGGCCAGGCGGCAGCCGTTGGCCGCGACCACCGCGCGCGTCCACTGGGCAATGGTCGGCAGCCCGGCCGGCAGCTCCAGATCGATGGCCGCGGCCGAGTCGGCCAGGCGCTGCAAATGATCGTCCAGGCGAAAGAAGACCCCCTGGTAAAGCTGGATCGACTCGTAGACGCCGAACGCGCCAAAGATCACCGGGTTGAAGATCGAGATGTGGGCCTCGGCCGGAGCAATCAACTGGCCGTTGCGGCTGACAACCTGGGGTAGCGCCATCTCAACTGCTTTTGACCAGGTGATAGGCCAGGTCCGCGTCGGTCAACATGGCCACGGGGCGCTGCTTGCCCTCATCCTCCATCACCACCACCACCTGGCGCGCCGGCTGCCCCACCATCAAGCGGGCCGCGTCGATCAGCAGGGTCTGGGGCGACACCACCGGAATCTGGCGCTGCATGTGATCCTTGACCAACTGCGCGGCCCAGCGATCCTGGGCCATGTAGACCCGCAGCACGTCGTTGCGGGTGATCAGGCCCACCAGGCCGCCCTCGTGATCCTCGACCACCAACGAGCTCACCTCTTCCTCCACCATGGTGCGGATAGCGGCCAACAGCGAGGTGTTGGCTGAACAACTGTGGATGCCAAAACGTTTGGCCTGCAGGACGGTTCTGCCCTTCTTCATAGCACACCAGCTTTCGCGCGTTGTGCGGCGAGGCATCGCTTGCCGCGCCGGTTGCCGGAGCAACAGGGGTATCATCTCAATAGATTGGGGTGACTTCGGAAGTCTCGACCCCGGTTTTTTGAGATGATACCAACAGGGGAATTCTAGCATGAGTGCGCCTGCTGGGCAATGTTTAGATCACGCCAACCGGCCCACCTCGCCGTGCCTGAAACAATCCACCAGGTGGTCGTTGACCATCCCCACTGCCTGCATGAACGCGTAGCAGATCGTTGGTCCTACGAAGTTGCAGCCGCGCCGCTGGAGCTCCCTGCTCATGGCCTGCGATGCGGCGGTCTGGGCCGGAACCTCGGAGAGGCTGCGCCAGGCGTTCTGCAACGGTTGGCCGCCCACGAACTGCCAGAGCAAGGCATCCAGGCTGCCGAACTCCTGCTGAATGCGCAGCACCGCGCGGGCGTTGCCGATGGCCGAGGCGATCTTGGCCCGATTGCGCACGATGCCGGCATTGGCCAGCAGCGCAGCGGCCCTGGCGTCGTCGTAGACTGCCACCAGCGCCGGATCGAAGCCGTCGAAGGCCGTGCGATAGGCCGCGCGCTTCCTGAGAATCGTCAGCCAGCTCAGGCCGGCCTGCGCCCCCTCCAACACCAGAAACTCAAACAGGGTGCGATCGTCGTGGACAGGAACGCCCCATTCCAGATCGTGATAGGCGTTGTAGAGCGGGTCGTCGCCCGCCCATGGACAGCGAGGGCTCATCGCACCAGCTTCATGCGAAAACGTCCTCCCGCGCCTGCTGCTCAGGCTGCTGGCGGGTCTGCATGAAGTCGTCCGAAAACTGGCCCAGGCTATCGAATAGCGTCTGCCAGCCGTCCTGGTAGGGCAACAGCATGACGGCATCGCCCACCTTCTTGATGAACACCTGGTCCCCCTCGAAGCGATATTCTTTGGGCAGTCGGACGGCCTGGCTGCGTCCGTTCTGGAAGATCCTTGCTGTGTCCATTGCCTGCTCTCCTGGTTACTGTTCGGGCGCCGGCGCTGGTGGTCGAAGAGCTTCCCAGTGCCCGGCGCCTCTGATCGTTGGGCGTGGGCCGGCCACGCAGCGGTAATATCTACCCGGAGTATAGATCGCGTTGTCTGAATAGGCAAATGAGCCATCGCATCCGGTCTACCTTGCCAAAGCGCCCCATTCTGACTATACTCAGCCCCAATCGACTGCCCTGCCAGCCCGCCCTTTTTCTGGAGCGCCGCCAACCTTGTCACCTCTGATCGTCCGCGGACACGCCTTTCACTGGGGCCGCCAAACCTACCTCATGGGCATCCTCAACGCCACGCCGGACAGCTTTTCGGGCGATGGCCTGGCGACGCCGGACGCGCCGCGCGCCGCGGATGGCGACGAAGGCTGGCTGGCCGCGGCCGTGGAGCAGGGGCGGCGCTTTGTGGCCCAGGGCGCGCATCTGCTGGACGTGGGCGGCGAAAGCACACGGCCCGGCTCGCAGCCGGTGAGCGCCGACGAGGAGCTGCGCCGCGTGGTGCCGTTGATCGAGCGGCTGGCCGCCGCGATGGACGCGCCCATCTCCATCGACACCTCCAAGGCCGCGGTAGCCGAGGCCGCGCTGCGGGCCGGCGCCAGCATCGTCAACGATGTCTGGGGCCTGCGGCTGGACCCAGCCCTCGCCCATGTGGCAGCCCGGGCCGGCGCGCCGGTGATTCTGATGCACAACCGCAGCCGGCGAGAGCAGGTGCAGATCGATCCGGCGCTGGGCGGCCACTATGTCGGCGCGGCCTACGGCGATCTGCTGGCCGACATCGCCGCCGAGCTGCGGATCAGCATCGATCTGGCCCAGCGCGCCGGCATCCCCGCCAGCCAGATCATCCTGGACCCCGGCCTCGGCTTCGGCAAGACCGTGGCGCAGAACCTGGAGCTGCTGGACCGGCTGGGGGAGCTGCGCAGCCTGGGCTATCCGCTGCTGGCCGGCCCCAGCCGCAAATCCTTCATCGGCCACACCTTGGGGCTGCCGCCCGAACAGCGCGTCGAGGGCAGCGCGGCCGCGGTGGCCATCGCCATCGCCCGCGGCGCCGACCTGGTGCGCGTCCACGATGTGCAGGCCATGGCGCGGGTGGCCAGGATGACCGACGCCATCGTGAGACGTGGGCCATGACCGAAAGCCAGCGCGCGGTGGTCACCGGCAGCAGCAGCGGCATCGGCCGCGCCATCGCTGTAGCCCTGGCGCGGCAGGGCGCGGACGTGCTGGTGCATGGCCGCAACGCCGCGGCCGCGGCCGCGGTGGCCGCTGAAATCGCCAGCCTGGGGCGGCGCGCGCCGGTGCTGCTGGCCGACCTGGCCGAAGCGGCTCGAATCGAGCCGCTGGTGGCAGATGCCTGGGCCGCGCTGGATGGCCGCGTCGATCTGTGGATCAACAACGCGGGCGCGGACGTGCTGACCGGCGGCGCGCTGCACCGACCCTTTGCCGAGCGCTTGCAGCGCCTGCTGGACATCGATCTGCGCGCCACGCTGCTCTGCTCGCACCTGGTGGGCCAGCGCATGGCGGCCCAGGGCGGCGGGCAGATCATCAACATCGGCTGGGACCAGGCGCTGACCGGCGGCGTGGGCAGCGAGAGCGGCCAGCTCTTCGCCGCGGCCAAAGGGGGCGTCGCGGGTTTCAGCAAGGCGCTGGCGCGCCATCTGGCCCCCAACGTGCGCGTCAACGTCGTGGCCCCCGGCTGGATCGAAACCGCCTGGGGCGAGACCGTCAACCGCGAGCTGTACGAGCGGCTGCGGCGCCAGACCCCCTTGCAGCGCTGGGGCACGCCCGAGGATGTGGCCGCGGCCGTGCTCTTTCTCGCCTCGCCCGCCGCGGCCTTCCTCACCGGCCAGGTGTTGATGGTCAACGGCGGCGTAGTCATGTAAGCCCCATGCCCCCCCTCCCCAACTTCCTCGCCCCCTCCCTGCTCCTCTCCACCCTGCTGGCGGCGCTGGTGGGCACCCTGTGGTTCGTCTGGCGCGGGCGGACGCTGCGCGACTGGGCGATCGACGTGCTGGCCGCGCTGCTGGGCTTCGGTTTGGGCCAGTTGGTGGGCTGGCTGCTGGGCTTAGGCCTGCCCACCATCGGCGACATCCGCGTTGTGGAGGGAGTGATCTTTGCCCTGCTGGCGCTCTGGCTGACGCAGCGCCTGCGCCGCCCCGCGTAGGTCACGCTACCAACATGACCGCCGTCCGGCTGTCATCGGCCGCGTAGGTCACGTTACCAACGTGACCGCACGTTGCCAACGTGCCAACGTGACAACGCCGTCCGGCTGGTAGCCGGACCTACGGCTGTCATCAGTAGGATACTGAACATCAACAAGGACCTGATCCGCCAAACTCTGATCGTGCTCGCCATGGCCGCGACTCTGCTCGTCAACGGCCTGGCCAGCGCTCTGCCCATGGACGGCGTGCAGACCAGCGAGCTCTCCGCCCGCATTCCGGTTGCCTTCATGCCGGCCAGCTCTGCGTTCCGCATCTGGCGCCTGATCTATCTGGGGCTGGTGGCCTATGCGCTGTACCAGGCGCTGCCTGCCCAGCGACGCAATCCCCGGCTGCGCAGCATCGGCGTGCCCTTTCTGGCCGCCTGCCTGGCCAACATGGCCTGGATTCTGCTGTGGCGCTACCAGATCATTCCCCTGACTTTGGTCGCCATGCTGGCGCTGCTGGCCGCGTTGATCGTGCTCTATCGACGGCTGCGCATCGGCCGCAGCAGCCCCCCCATGGTCGAGCGCTGGGCCGTCAACCTGCCCTTCAGCCTCACCCTGGGCTGGATCACCCTGCTCACCATCGCCAACGTCGCGGTGCTGCTGCGCTTCTGGGGCTGGAACGGCTTCGGAGTCAGCGATGCGGCCTGGCTGATGGCGGTGTTGGCGCTGACGCTGGTGATCGCCACGCTGGCCGCGCTGACGCGCGGCGACGTGGCCTTTCTGCTGGCGCTGGCCTGGGGCCTCGTCGGTGTCGGCCGCCAGCAGACAGCGGCGACGCCCGCGGCCACGGCTGCCTGGGTGGCCGTGGGCTATGTCCTGGCGCTGGTGGTGGTCAGCCTGCTGCGCGGCTGGCGACGGCCCGCGCCCGTTCGGACTGTCTGAGCACGTCTTGTCCCGACTGCGCGCCTTGCTCGTTCGGCCCTTGAGCGACTTGACAGCGACCGTCACTTGTTTTACACTCACGCCCATCCTCTGACGATACAGCCGCTTTCTGTTCTTGAACGACCGTCGCAAATCAGCATCCAGGCGTCCTTGCTGGCTTAACCCAGGCAGGGACGCTCTTGATTGAGCCTTTGGCACGACAACCACCGCTGTGAAAACCGCAGATCAACCGCCTGGCAAGCCCAGGCAAGGAGAGTGAAGATGACGATACGGAAAGAGCGATTGCAGGCAGCCCTGGCGATTGGCCTCGCGGTGGCGCTGTTGCTGGTGGCCGCCATGCTGGTGGCCGGCCCGCCCGCCGCAGCCCAGAGCGGGCCTATCCAGCCGCTGAAGCAAACCGAACGGCCGCTGAGCGCGCAGCAGCAGCGGGCGCAGCAACTGGCGCTGGCCTCGGCCCCCGTGCAGCGCTATGTGGAAGGCGCGCGCGCCGAGGTTTTCACCATCCTACCCTTCCGCGACCCCTTCGCGCCGGCCTATGCGGCGTGCAGCGACGGCTCCTGCTACCAGGTGGATATCTTCGACTTCCAGCAGCAGGCCACCGTCACCGCCATCGTCCATCTGGGCAGCGATCAGGTGCTGGACTCCTGGCTGGCCCCGGCCACGCACCCGCTGATTCCCCCGGCCCTCTACCAGCGCGCGGTGGAGATCATCCAGAACGATCCCGATGTGCAGGCCGCGCTGGGCTATCGCCCCACGGCCGCGCAGACCCGTCTGATGGATCCCAGCAACGACGGTGCGCTCTGTTCGGCCGGCCGGCTGTGCGCGGGCGCCACCTTCGTCACCGACAGCGGCGCGGTCTGGGTGATCGTAGACCTGCACGAGGAGCGGCTGGAGCGGCTGTGGTGGGAAGAGAAGCCCTACGACGTGCGCAGCAATCAGATCAACCCCGTGCCAGAGGAGGCGCCGGAGGACTGCAACACCACCATCCACCTGGCGCGCGACGGCTGGAACCTGGACTATCGCACCAGCGGCAGCGACGGGCTGGAGCTGACCAACGTCACCCGCAATCTGGGCGGCGTGGACCGGCCGGTGGCCACCCGTCTCAAGCTGATGGAATGGCACGCGCGCTATCCTGCGGGCAACGGCTATGTCGACTACACCGGCTGCGGCGGCGGCGCGGGCGGCGGCTTCCCCATCTACGGCTACGGCAACACCCAGGTGCGCGACCTGTACGATTCGACTGATGCGACCATCGGCTTCGCTGTGGTGCAGGATTTTCGCATGAGCAACTGGCCTTCCGACTGCAACTACCGCTACGAGCAGCACTTCGAGTTCTACACCGACGGCCGCTTCCGCGTCAAGACGGGCTCCTATGGTCGCGGCTGTGGCAACAATCAGCTTTCCGAGGCCACCTATCGGCCGGTGATCCGCATGGATCTGTCCGTCTTCAACGACGCAGGCAACACCTTCTACGGCTGGGACGGCAGCCAATGGGTCACCCGCAACAGCGAAGGCTGGTGGCTGCAAAGTGCGCCCTACACCGCCGAAGGCTATCTGTACAAGATCATGGACGAGAACTCCGGCTTTGGCTACTACATGGAGCCTGGCCAGGGTCAGTTCGACGACTTCGGCACGGGCGACAACGCCTACACCTACCTGACCCTGCAGCGCGCCAGCGAGGGCGACGGCGACACCGGCGCCATGGCCGGTTGCTGCAACACCGACCACCAGCAAGGGCCGCACAATTTCGTCAACGGCGAAAACGTGCGCAACAAGAATCTGGTGCTGTGGTACGTGTCGGCCAGCGCCACCGTCACCACCTGGATGGTCAACAACGGCTACGGCACGCGCCAGTACTGCTGGACCGACAGCACGTCGCTCTATTGGCCCTGCTACGCTGGCCCCATGTTCACCCCCAACACCGCTGAGGCTTGCTCCCCGCTGGACTTCGACTGCAGCTTCAACATCGACAGCAACGATCTGACCGCCCTGGCCAGCCACTGGAACTGCGTCGATGGCGAGCCCAGCGCCTGCTACGAGGCGCGCTTCGATCTGAACAGCGATCAGAACATCGACATTCGCGATGTGCTGATGGGCGCCAACCACTGGGGCTGCGTTCTGGGCGACGCCTGCTACCGCCCCTGACCGGTAAGTCGGCTGCCAGCCGATAAACCCATCGCTTCAACCCGACGCTCATAGGCCCTGGCCTGTGGGCGTCGGCTTTTTTTGCCCCCCACGTATCATCTCAATAGCTTGGGGAAGACTTCCGAAGTCTTATGGACTGTGAGCCCGTTTTGAACAAACCTGCGCAGACTTCGGAAGTCTCGACCCCGGTTTTTTGAGATGATACCCCCCCACGGCGCAAGCGGCGGGCATCAACGCGCCGGGTTGACGATGCGCGGCGTGACCGGCAGCCCCGAGAGCGCCTGCTCCGGCACGGCCGGCAGCGCGCGCTCGTCGGTCAGCGCCCACATGAACGCGGCCAGATCGGACTTGTCTTGCCCGCTCAAATCGAAGCCCTTGAGCAAGGGATCCACCGGGGCGATGCCGTGAGCCTGCCCCGCGCCCTCGGCGTAGAACTGCACTACCTCCTCCAGGGTCGCCAGGGAGCCGTTGTGCATGTAGGGCGCGCTGCGGGCCACGTTGCGCAGGGTGGGCACCCGAAACGCGCCGCGCACGCCAGTGGGGCTGACCCCCGCGCGGCCCGGGTCCTCGCTGGACACCCCGATCACCCGGAAGGTCTCATGGGCGAAGGTGGGCGGCTGATGGCACTCCGCGCAGTGGGTCTCCGGCGAGAAGAAAAGCGCCAGGCCCCGCTGCTCCTGCACGGTCAGCGCGGCCGCGTCGCCGGCTACGAAGCGGTCGAAGCGACTGTCGCGGCTGAGCAGCGTGCGCTGAAACGCGGCCAGGGCCCGGGTCACGTTGTCGAAGGTCACGGCCTGCGGGCCGCCGCCGAAGGCCGCGTCGAACAGCTCGACATAGGCGGGGATCGCCCGCAGCTCCGCCTCGATCTCCTGCGGTGTGGCGGCCATCTCGCTGGGCAGGGTCAGCGGGGCAATGGCCTGCGCCTCCAGCGACTCGACGCGGCCGTCCCATTGCAGGTGGCGAACGGTGGCCACATTCCACAGGGTGGGCACATTGCGCCCAGGCGCGCCCGGCCGCGGCGCGCTGATGGGCGCGCCGTTGGAGAAGCCCCGATCGGGATGGTGGCAGGTGGCGCAGGCCATCGCGTTGCTGGCCGACAGCACGGGGTCGTAGAACAGCTGCCGGCCTAGCTCGGCTTTCTGCGGCGTGGTGGGATTGTCGGGCGGTGCGACGACGGGGGGAAACTGGGTGTTCAGCGCCGCGGGGGGCAGCACGGCCGGCAGCGCCGCGGGCGTGGGCAGCGCGGCCGCGGCAGTCGGCGCGGCCACCGTGGGCGTGACCGGCGCTGGCGTGGGGGGGGCCGGCGCGCCGCAGCCTGCCAGCCCACCGATCAACAGCACAGCCAGCAGGCGGGCGGCCCCGGCGCGGCCGCGTCGGGCCATCGAGCGTTCAAGTGAGCATCCAGACATGGCCCCCATTTAACACCTCTTTGGCAAAAGCGCCAAACCAACCCTCCCCCCATGCGGCACGCCGGTCGATCCGGGATGATCGACCGGCCAGCGTGCTACGCCGCCAACGCCGGCGCGGCGCTCCAGTCAACTTGCAGGCGATCGTGATGGCCGAAACGCTCCAGGTGGCCGCCGACGATGTTCTGAACCTGGGCCAGGCTGGCTTCGTCGGCAGCCTGCGCGCGCAGCAGCAGCGCCTCCGGCTCCACCAGCAGATCGCAGGCGCCCATGGCGAACTGAACTGAACCGCGCTGGTCGTTGAACTCGGCGGGCGCCTTGGCGGCGAAGTGTTTGCACAGCCGTTGCAGATAGACGGCCGGTCGATGGGTGACAACACGAGCTTCTGAGAGCATGAAGAATCTCCTTCTGCGAACGTTTGGATTTGTCTGATCGTATCATCTCAATAGCTTGGAGAAGACTTCCGAAGTCTTATGGAAACCTGCGCAGACTTCGGAAGTCTGGACCCTGTTTTTTCGAGATGATACGTCTGATCGATGTTTTGCCCTGGATTCAGGCTCAGGCGTGGACGCTGGATGAACGGTCCCGGACGCCGGACGCCGGAATAGGCCTGGCCAGACGGCTGTTGACGCTGGCGTGGGCGTTGACGGCCGGCGCGCGGCTGTTGGGCGATGGCAGGCGGCCGATCGGCGCCACCAGCGGCGTCCCGGTGACAGGATCGGTGATCACCTGGGCAGCCAGGCCGAAGACCGAGGCGATGGTGGCGGGGGTGATCACCTCGTGCGGCGGGCCCTGGACGACAATCGCGCCCTCCTTCATGGCCACGATCTGATGGGCATAGCGGCAGGCCTGGTTCAGATCGTGCAACACCATGACGATGGTGCGCCCATGCTGGTTCAGATCGTGCAGCAGGTCCAGCACCTCGACCTGATAGGCCAGGTCCAGGAAGGTGGTCGGCTCGTCCAACATCAGAATCGCCGTTTCCTGGGCCAGGGTCATGGCAATCCAGGCTCTTTGGCGCTGGCCGCCGGAAAGGGTGTCCAGTGGCCGATCAGCCAGATCGTCCATGCTGGTGAAAGCCAGCGCCTCGCGGGTGACGGCCTCATCCCTGGCCGACCACTGGTTGAAGAACCGTTGATGGGGATAGCGCCCCTGCGCCACCAGCTCGTACACCGTCAGCCCCTCCGGTGCGCGCGGGCTTTGCGGCAGAATGCCCATCTCCCGGGCCAGCTCTTTGGTGGACATGCTGTGGATCGAGCGACTGTTCAGAACCACCGAGCCGCCGCGCGGCTTGAGCAGCCGCGCCAGGCCGCGCAGCAAGGTGGACTTGCCACAGCCATTGGGGCCAACCAACGCGGTGATCGTTCCGATTTCGATGGTCAAATCAAGACCATCGACGATAAGCCGGCTGTCGTAGGCCAGGGAAAGCTGGTTTGCTCGTAGATCGGTCATGGGGTATATCCTAAAACTGCTGGCGGCGCTGCTGCCACAGCAGATAGATGAAGAAGGGCGCGCCGATGATGGCTGTGATCAGTCCGACGGGCAGCTCCACCGGCGCCAAGGCCGTCCGGCCCAGCAGATCGGAGCTGACGACGATCAGCGCGCCGATCAGCGCCGCGGCCGGCAGCAGTCCATTGTGATCCGCGCCCACCAGCCGCCGCGCGATGTGCGGCGCCATCAGCCCGACGAAGGCGATGCCGCCGGCCGCGGCCACGCTGGCGCCGGCCAGCGCCACGGCCGCGAGAATGAGCAGGCCGCGCTGCACGCGCACCCGGCTGCCCAGCCCCTGCGCCACCTCCTCGCCCAGGTTGAGCGTGTTCAGATCGCGGGCCAGCAGGAAAGTCAGCGGCGCAAAGAGGACAACCCAGGGCAGCAGCGCCCAGAACTGCTTCCAGGTGCGGCCATAGACGCTGCCCGTCAGCCAGACCAGGGCGCGCTGCACGTCATACAGATCGCCGTAGGTGATGATCATCGTGATCAGCGCGCCGGTGACCGCGGCCAGGCCGATGCCCAC
>JAJTXO010000280.1 GCA_021463315.1 Caldilineales bacterium
TCGCGCCGGCCACGCTGCCGCTGGCCGGCGCGCTGCTGGCGCTGCTGGCGCTGCTGGCCGCGGCGAGGCTGCGGCGGAGAACCGCGGATTAGACATCCATGCGCCGGGCGCACAACCATCGATGAAAACGAGCGGGCTCGGTCGGAGACCGGCCCGAGCGGCTATTTTCAAGTCAGAAAACGCGGATCGGAGAAGCGCGGATCGGAGAGAACCGCGGATCGACAGCGACCTCCTCTGATCCGCGCCGTCTGCCAATCCGCGGTTCTCAGTTGGGCGCGATCCGTCAGTGAAGAAGCCGGGCTTTTTCCGAAAAGCCCGGCTTCTGACGTCATCCCTCTTGCCCAGCGATTTCAGGCGTGCTATAATGCAGGACATACCAGCGAGGCGATTCGACCGCACCAGGAGCGTGACGCCATGAGCGATGCGGCAGACATCTACGACAGTCCTTGGAAGGAGGCTTTAGAGCGCTTCTTTCCTGATTTCCTGGCCTTCTTTTTTCCAGACGCCCACGCCGACATCGACTGGAACCGGGGCCATCGGTTTCTGGACAAGGAACTGAGACAGGCAGCGCGGGATGCCGAGCTGGGACGGCGCTATGCCGACATCCTGGTGCAAGTTTGGCGCCGGGGCGGTCAAGATGCCTGGGTGTTGGTGCATGTGGAGGTGCAGGGACAGCCGCAGGCCGAGTTTGCCGAGCGCATGTACGTCTACAACTACCGTCTCTACGATGTTCACCGGCGCCACGTGGCCAGCCTGGCGGTGTTGGCCGATGAACAGGCTGGCTGGCGACCCAGCCAGTTCAGCTATGAGCTCTGGGGCTGCCGGGCTGGTCTGATCTTTCCAACGGTCAAGCTGTTGAGCTATCGGCAACAGTGGTCGAACCTGGAAGCGAGCGACAATCCGTTTGCCACAGTAGTGATGGCGCATCTGAAGGCGCAGGAGACGCGGCATGACCCCAGCGAGCGCCAGACCTGGAAGCTATTGCTGACGCGGCGGCTATACAAGCTGGGCTACGACCGACAGCGGGTGATCGACCTGTTCCGCTTCATCGACTGGGTGCTGCAACTGCCTGGGCCGCAGGAACTGGCCTTCTGGCACGAGGTGCGTGAGTTCGAAGAGGAGAAGCACATGAAGTATATCACGAGTGTAGAGAGGATTGGCTTGCAGCAAGGCTTGCAGCAAGGCTTGCTGCAGGGTATGCAGCAAGGTCAGCAACAAGGTCAACAGCAGGGCCAGGCTGAGATGGTGTTGCGGCTGCTGAACCGGCGCTTTGGCGCAGCGTCTGCCCCGCTGGCCGATCAGATCAAGGCCCTCCCCAGCGCGCAGATGCCGGCCATGCTGGACGCCGCGCTGGACGCTGGCACCCTGGCGGAGGTGGCCGCGGCTTTGGACGTGCTCTTGGCCGGCGCTGCCAACAGCCAGCCGATCAATTGATGGCGCGGAGCAGGCGCCGCGTGGAGGGATGAAGAGAACGAAAAAGCCGGGCTTTGAAAAAAGCCCGGCTTCTGGGAGATGCAAAGCAGAAGCCGGGCTTTTTCCGCAAAGCCCGGCTTCTGCGCTATTGTCCCTTGAACAGCAACATCACGGGGATCGTGCGCAGGACGATGCGCAGGTCCAGCAGCGCGCCGATGTGCTTCACGTAGTAGAGGTCGTACTCCAGCTTGGTTTTGGCCTCTTCCACTGAGCTGGCGTAGCGATGCTGCACCTGGGCCCAGCCGGTGATGCCGGGCCGCACCGCGTGGCGCGCACGGTAGAAGGGCAGTTGCTTGGCCAGCTCCTCGACGAACTCGGGCCGCTCTGGCCGGGGGCCGATCAGGCTCATCTCGCCCGTCAGGATGTTGAGCACCTGCGGCAGCTCGTCCAGGCGGGTCTTGCGCAGGAACCTGCCCACCGGGGTGATGCGGCTGTCGTTGGCGGCCGCCCACACCGCGCCGGTTTCGCGCTCCGCGTTCGGCCGCATGGAGCGGAACTTGTAGATCATGAAGACGCCGCCCCCCTTGCCCACCCGTTGCTGCCGATAGAACAGAGGGCCGGGCGCGCTGAGCGCATTGGCCAGGGCCACCAGCGGCCCCACCACGGCCAGGACCAGCAGCCCCAGCACGCCGACGACCAGATCGGCCAGCCGCTTCGTCGCCAGATAGAAGCGCTCATAGACGCTGTCGCCGGTGGGCAGCGCCGCGTAGAGGTCGCGCCCCACGTGGTCCACTGGCACCCGGCCGTTCAGCCGCTCGTAGATCACGGCCATGGGAGTGACCCGCACCCCCAGCTCGCGGCAGCGCAACAGCGCGTCGAACAAGGTGCTGTCGATGGCGTGGCGATGGGTGATGGCCAGGATGATCTCGTCGATCCCCAGCTCCCGGGTGGCCGTCACCAGCAGTTGATGGTCGCCCAGCACCGGCACGTCGCCCACGTTGCCCCCGGCATAGTCGCTGTTGTCGTCGATGAAACCGACCAGCTCGTAGCCGGTGCCGCGGTAGGGGTTGGGATCGCGCGGCGCGATGCGCAGCATCTCCTCCAGGCTGCGGCCGGCCCAGCCCGCCCCCACCACCAGCGCGCGCCGCTTGAACCAGGGCTGGACGAAGAGCTGGGCGTAGGTCACGCGCCAGCCCACGATCCCCAGCCAGGCCAGGAGGGCGAAGGCGAAGATCAGCGTGCGGCTGGTCAGCGGCGGCGCGAACCAGGGGATCAAGATGTAGATCGCCACCGCGGCCAGCGCGGCCGCGCCGGCCGCGCGCACGATCTGGACGGTGCTGGCCGCGCGGGCCAGGTCATAGACATCGAAAAAGAGCGCGCAGACGCCCCACACCACCGTCAACGTGACGAACCATTTGCTCAGCGCCAGCAAGGCCCCCACCGCAAAGGTCGTCTGGCTGCCCAGCGCCCAGGCCGCGGCCAGCGCGGCGTTGATGATCAACAGATCGACCGTCAGCAGCAGCAGCTTGCGCTCGGAGGTGCGCAGTTGCATGTGCGGCAAGGCAATGCGCCGCCGCCTGGATGCCGCCCCGTAGCGGAAGGAGTTGTGAGAAGAAGTTCCCTGCCGAATCTCTGCGTCCATAATCCCGTCCTTAAGGCGCTGTCGCCACAATCGACTGTTGCATTGCGCGCATCCTGTGCGCTACCCGCTGTGGATGATCGTTGCCGGCTGATCAGCCGGTTGTCCACCTCGCCACAGGCAGAAAATGTGTCGAGGTTTCCTTCTGGTTGGCGGACCTGGCCCTGCCAGCGCCAGGCATTTCCCTTGCTTTGTGGAGATGAACAGTGAGTATTGGCATCAACCAAGCCACGCCTGCGCCATTCTACCACACGTCGTTGCCAGCGCATAAACCCAGCGTTGCGCGATTCTTCCGCAGCGGCGCCAAGCGCGCATGGAGATCGGCCGGGGCGCCTAGCTGGCTCCCGGCAGCCAACGCCGCCAGCCGCGGCCCTGGCCGCGCTGGCGCTGGGGTTGGTCGTCGCTGTAATAGTGTCGATAGTAGTAGTAATAGCCGCCGTTGGTCGGCTTGAGACGGTTCAGCCCAACGCCCAGGATCTTGGCGCCGACCTTGTTCAGCGTCTCCTGTGCGCTGATGGCCCATTGGCGGCGCGTCACACCCGCGTCCACGATCAGCAGCACGCCGTCCACCTGGCGGGCCAGCACCGGCGCGTCGGTGACGGCCAGGCTGGGCGGGCTGTCCAGCAGGATCACGTCGGCGTGCTGGTGCAGATCGTGCAGCAGCTCGGCGAAGCGGGCTGAGCCCAGCAGCTCGGCCGGGTTGGGGGGCAGCGGCCCGCTGGTCAGCACTCTCAGATTCTCCACCGGCGTGGCCTGCAGGTAGGGCGCTGCAGTGGGATGCTCGCTGAGCAGCGCGTTGGTCAGGCCGGCCGCGTTGGGCAACTGGAACCAGCGGTGCAGCGTGGGCCGGCGCAGGTCGCTGTCCACCAGCACCACCCGCTGCCCCTGCTGCGCCATCACCACCCCCAGGTTGGCCAGGGTGGTGCTCTTGCCCTCGCCGGGGCTGGGGCTGGTGACCAGCAGCGAGCGGGGCGGATGATCCACGGCCGAGAAGAGCAGGTTGGTGCGCAGGATGCGATAGGCCTCAGCGTTGGGCGATTTGGGCTGAGCGATGGTCACCAACTGCTCGCCTTCGGCCTCACTCTCGACGCGGGCGAGGGCGCCCAGCAGGGTCAGTTGGGTCGCAGCCTGCACATCCTCCGGGGTCTTGAGGGTGTCGTCCAGGTAGTCCAGCAGGAAGGCTGCGCCCAAGGCCAGCAGCAGGCCGATGGCCGCGGCCAGCAGGATGGTCATCCCCTTGTTGGGGCCGATGGGCGCGGTGGGCAGCGAGGCCGGCTCCACCACACGCACGCTGTTGATTCCACCGGAGACGAAGCTGAGCAGCGCGGTGTAGTTGGTCTGATAGCTGGCCTGCTTTTGCTCCAGGGCCGCGATCTGCGTCTGGGTGTCGGCGATCTGGCGCGCGCTGAACATGTTCGCCAACTGCCCTTGCAGTTCCTCGATGCGTGCCTTGGTGGCGTCGATGTTGGTCTCCAGCTCCTGAAGCTGTTTGGTGACGAAGGCCTGCCGATCGATCTGCTCTCGCTCGGGCGCGCTGGGGCTCTGCTCGATCAACTGATGCGCCAGCTCCTGCGCCACGGCCTGGGCGCGCAGCGGGTCGGTGTCGATCACGTTGATCTCCAGCAGTTGGGTGTTGGGCACCAGGGTCAGCGTATACTCCGGCAGCCAGGAGATGCCCAGGCTCTGCATCGTAGCCCGTTTGATGGCATCGCGCTTGGCCAGCTCGGCGTAGGTTTGCGCCAACTGCTGCCCCAGCCAGATGTCGTTGCCGGTGGGGTTGGGGTTTTCGATGGTGCTGCCCACGATCAGCGTGGTCTTGGCGCTGTAGATCGGCGGCTGCTGGCGGGTGGCGATGAAGCTGGCCAGGATGGCCACCGCGGTGGCCAGCACGATCAGCCAGAGCCATTTGCGGATGGTGTTGAAGTAGTGACGGAGTTCCATGGGCTATTTTGACTACACTGGTGAGAAGTTATTGGGGCGTCTGGCGCTCGAACTAAGTGCTTGTCCGTTATCAACTTCGCGCTTTGGCCGGTCTCCGACCGAGCCAACCCACGCCGCGCTGTGGCCGGTCTCCGACCGAGCCAACTCACGCCGCCGCGCTTTGGCCGGTCTCCGACCGAGCCAACCCACCAAGTTGATTGCGGACAGTTGCCAAGCCTGCCATCATGGGCGCATCGCCGCTCAGGCGCCGGGCGCCGATGCGCTTGCCTTGCGGATCGGGAGGCTGATCGGAGACCTCAGGCCTGGATCGATCGCCGGGCCTCTTGCCGGGTCCGGTACACGCTGGCCGCCAAGTGGGGATTATCCAGCCGGCCGGTGGGTGCGGGCTGGATGGGCAGTTCCTCGATAGCGCCCTCGGGCTGGATCAGGAAAGTGGCCAGCCAGGCCGGTTGGCCGTTGACGCAGCAGATCAGCAGCCAGGTGCTGTCCTCGGTGCGCCCTTGCAGGGAAAGGCGCGCGCCGGCTGGCAGCACCCCCACCACGGGGAACTGCGTGCCGGGACCAGCGCGTGCATTGATGCGCTCCACCAGCACCACGGCCTGCGGCGCGCCTTCGATCAGGGTGACGGTGGCCAGCGGCGCTGGGGTGGCCGTGGCGGTGGCGGTGGACGCGCTGATGGCTGGCGCCGCGCCGGTGGGAGTGGCGGTGTAGGTGGGCGTCCAGGTGCCGGTGGTCAGCGCCTCGATGGTGACCATGATGACGCGGGCCTGGGCGGTTTCGGCGTTGGCCGGGGTGGGCGTGCCGGTGCGGGTAGGGGTGGCCG
>JAJTXO010000281.1 GCA_021463315.1 Caldilineales bacterium
CTGTCACCTTGTCACCCTGTCACCCTGTCACCCTGTCACCCTGTCACCCTGTCACCCTGTCTACTTCTCCACCCACCTACTCCTCCCCAAACACCGCGCGCACGCGGAAGAAGCCGTCTTCCCGGTCGGGCGCGTTGGCCAGGGCGTCTTCGGTGGGCAGGCTGGGGCGCACCTGGTCGGCGCGCATGACGGTGCGCAGGGGCAGAACGCTGGCCGTGGGCGGCACGCTGGAGGTATCGACCTGCCTGAGGGCCTCGAAATGCTCCAGGATGGCGGACAGCTGGCGGCGGTACTGCTCGATCTCGTCAGCCGTCAGCGCCAGCTTGGCCAGCTCGGCGATATGTTCGACGTCGGCGGTGGACAGGTGCATCGGTGGGTTGCGCTTTCGTTGGATCGTGTGGTTGGGTGCTGGTTTTGTAACATTTTACCATAGGATGGGAGGATTGCGGCAATCAGGGCGATTCGTGCGTTGGCGCAATTTGTGCTTGACATCACGGACGCCGTGTGGTTAAATATGGTAAGTGGCACAGCGCGTAGTAACTCAGGGGCGCCTAGGTCGCCTCAGCCCTGACTGTGCAAGGTGAGCACATCGTCTCCCCAAAAGGGATTTGGTGATGCCCACCTTCCCCTCTTTGAGATAGCGGGATGCATCGATATTGCGATATACCGGCCACCATGCAGGAGGTAAGAATGATGATCTTCGGGCTCCCGCTTGCTCATTTCTTGCGTCTCTGGCTGTCGATCATCGGCGTTATAACAATCGTCGTTCTCTTGCCGTTCGTGATCCGTCGCTTTTGGTCGCAATCCTATCGCGGGTTTTGGCAGGTCGCTGGCGACGTGTTTCTCAGGTCACCAAGACGGGCATTGATGCATCCTTTGGGGATGCTCTTGGGTTTGGCGGCCCTTGTGTTAGTCTTCTATCGCCCGGTAGCCATTCTGGACCAACCAACGCAACCGGCCAGTACGCCGACAGCCACTTTGGCCTGCCTATCGTGGGAGTCGAGGGTCGTCTGCCAGGATCGGTTGAAGGCTGAGAAGCTCCCGCTGCCGCCACCTGGGCGTGTAAGCAGTGAGTTCCAAACCAGCGAGGCGCAATACCTGCTGGTGCTGACGCAACAGGCGCTCACCCCGCAGCCCCCTCCGGCGACGCCTGAGCCCATCCTTTTGCCCGGAACGTTGATCCGCGAAGAGGGCGACAAATGGGTCTACCGCGGAGCTTCCGCCTATCAACCACACCCCCTTTTCGAGGTCAGCTTCGAGGAAAGCGCCTGGCGCCTGGACGGGACACGGCTGATTTCACACGCCATCGACGGCTGTGAGCTGGAGCTTTTTGCTTTGGGAGGAGGTATGCTCGAAGCCCCAAGCGTGACCCACACCAAGCTGGGAGACTTCGATGCCGAGGTGCGCGTCTTTCGCGAGGCCGCTTTTGTCTCGTACGGCGTCGGCATTGGTAACTACTACTACCTCTTTGGTCTCGATCTGCCGAAAGACGCCGCCGAGGCCGCAGATTCGTGCCAGTTGGCCGGCGAACGCGTCCTGAGCACCTTCCGGCTGGCGAACAGTAGACAGTGACAGACGGTCGGTGTTATTGACCGCAAAGTGAGGTTTCAGATGTCTCGCATCGGAAGTCTTGGGCTGAGCGGTTAGGGCAGCAAAGAACAACGCCCACACGGCAAGTTCTGCATTGCGTCGTGTGGGCGTTGTGATTTATGAATCGAAGGGCTGGATACCTGCCTAGAACGGCGTGATGCCCGGCCCAAACACCAGGAGCGTGTTGCCGCTGCCATCCCTGAGGATCAGATTGTTGCCGTTGATCTCATAGCGGCCGGCGCTGCTCAACGCTTGGAAGTACTGGGTCTCCTGTTGCAGGATCTCCGGCGCACAGGCCATCTGGCCGCTGACTGGGTAGCTGATCGACACGTTGTTGCCGTTGGTGGAGAAGCTGGCGCTGTAGCTGTTGCAGCCGCCGCTGCCCGTCACCTGACCGCCGCTGAAGTTGGCGGTGATCATGGTTCCCTGCACCAACGGCTGGCCTTGCAGCTGCGTCAGGCTCCACGAGCCAGCCAGCGGCGGCGGCGGCGTGTTGGTCGGCTGAGGCTGCACCACGGTGATCACCGCGTCCTGCGACACCATCGCGCCGGCCACGTTGAAGGCCTGAAGCTGATAGGTGTAAGCGCCGGCGTCGCCCAGGCAGTCCTGCATGGAGCTGCTGACGGGCGCGTTGTCTTGCAGCAGCGCGCCGTTGCGGAAAAGGCGGGTGAAGGCCGTGCCACCCCCTGTGGTCCAGGAGGCGGTGACGCACTGGCCGGTGTTGATCTGGCCCGGCTGCACGCCGAAGCTGCTGATCACCGGCTGCGGCACCGGGGTGGCGGTGGGCGGCACAGGGGTCGGCGTGGGCGGCACAGGGGTGGCGGTGGGCGGCACGGGGGTGTTGGTCGGCTGCTGCGCCAGCACGCTGACCGACTGCACCGCCTGGCTGCTGCTGCCTGGCCCGCTGGCCTGCAGGCCATAGGTCATCTGGCCGGCGCCGGGCGGGCAATCCTGGAAGCTGCCGCGCACCGGCGCGCCGTCCCACAGGGCGCCGTTGTTGCGAGTCAGCAGCACGCGGGTGACGTTGCCCTCCACGTTCCATTGGAGCGTGACGCACTGGCCGACGTTGATCTGTGGCGGGCTGGCCGTGAACTGCGAGATCACCGGCGCGCCGATCACCGGCGTGACGGCCACGGTCAGTTCGCGCGTCTGCACCGAGCCGTCGCGCATCTCCACCCGCAGGAAGTAGGTGGTGGTCTGCTGAGGACATTCCTGGCGGCTGCCCACCCCCTCCACGCCGTGGTTCTCCCAGTTCTGGCCCTGCTGGAAGTAGAAGACCGCCCGCACGTTGCTGGTGCTCCAACTGTTGGTCACACACTGGCCCTGCGTGATGTTGTTGCTGTTGGTGGTGAAGGTGATGCCGGGCACGGGTGTCTGCGTCGGCGCAGGGGTCGGCTGGACCGGCGCGGGCACGCGAATGCCCACCCAGATCGTCTCGCCGAAGGCGGTGTTGTTGGGGTTGCGCATCTGCCAGAAGCCCTGGTAGACGCCGGGGATCGCCGGCGCGATCAAATTGACGCTGATGTCATAGGTGGCGCCGGGCGCGACCGTGCCTTGAATCGCTGTCGGCTGCCCGCTCATCTGAGCCGCGGCCACGTTGCCCCGGTCAAAAGCGAGCATGTAGCGGCTGTCCCAGGTGCAGGTGCCGCTGTTGCGAATCCGCCAGGACTTGACGAAGGGCTGGCCGGGCGGGATGATGGGCGGCGCGCTCATGTTGCGGTCGTCGTAGGTCAGGTCAGCCACCCAGGCCATGCCGTCGACGCAGGGCGCGGGCGGCGGCAGGGTCGGCGCGGCCGTGGGCTGATTCGGAACCGGCGTGGGGGTGGGCAGCTCCGGCTCAGGCGTGGGCAGCGGCAGAATATCCGCCGGTGCTATCTTGAGATATTCGACCACCAGGTCCTCGATCACCCCCTCATCCTGGAGCTGGCTCAAGGCCTGGTTGATCACCCGGCGCAGCGGATCCTGGCCCGGGGCCACCGCCACCGCGAAATTCTGGGGATGCAGCCCGCCGCCGATGTTGCGCACGCCGCCGCGGGCCTCGAAGGCCAGCGCGGGCTGCCGGTCCATCAGCACTGCATCGACCCGGCCGCGCCGCAGATCGTCCACCGCCTGCTTGATGTCGGTATAGACGTGCAGGTTGCCCTCGGGCAGCAGCCCGGTCTCCACCAGATCCTGCTCGGCGAAGCTCTCGTACACCGAGCCAGACTGCACCGCCAGACGGATATCGCTCAGATCGTCATCGATCGTCAGTTGAGTCAGAGGGCTGTCCTCGCTGACCAGGAGCGCGTCCGCGCCGACGTAGTAGACGCTGCTGAAATCGATCTGCTGCTCACGCTCGGGCGTCACCGAGATGGCCGAGATGGCCGCGTCGATCTGGCCCAGGTTCAGCGCGCTGCCCAGCCCGTCGAAGGCGAAGTCGTTGAACTCCACCTCCACGCCCAGCCGCTGGCCGATGGCCCGCATCAGCGCGATGTCGAAGCCATCCAACTGGAACTGGTCGTTGTAGAACTCGAAGGGGGGATAGTCCGCGGACACGCCGACCACCAGCTTGCCGCTTTGCTGCGCGCGGGCCCAGACATCGCCCAGCCCCGCCGGCGTGGTGGGCGTCGGCTCAGGCGCGGCGGTGGGTTGCTGCTGCGATCCGCCGCAGGCGACCAGCGTCGCCGCCAACAGCGCCAGAACGATCAGCGCGATGAGTCTGCGCTGGAAGGTGTTGATCATGGGAGATTTCTCCTTGCCCGGTCGAGAACGCCGGAGCTTGCGAGACCTACGGGGCTGGCCTCGAGACTTACTCTATCATCTCAATATGGGGAAGACTTCCGAAGTCTCAACTCCGACTTTCTGAGATGATACCTGAAACTGGGTGATTATAACCCCAGACAGCCTCTGAGTCAATACATTTTAGCCAAAGAGCCGTCACGGGCGCCGCTGCTGCCACGGCCAATGCCCTTCGATCTCGACCACCAGCGCCCAGCTCAGGAAGGTGCGGATCAGCACCAGGAGCCCCAGAACGAAGACGCTCTCCATCGTGGCCTCCAGCGCCACCGTATGGATGATGTCGGCCGCCACCAGCACTTCCAGCCCCAGCAGCAGCGCCTTGCCCAGGCTGACCTTGAGATCGTGATAGAGATGGTCCCGCTCACGGTTGGCCGCATAGTTGATGACATAGCGCGCCAACGCCATCAGAATAGCGAAGACGATGATGGCGACCGCCAGCACCTCGACGAACACCGCGGCGTATTCAATCCACACGAAGATGGGGCTGGTCCCATCGGCAGAGAAGAGATATTTCAGCATGTTCTAACCGATCAAGCCAACCAGGCCTTTGACCAGGAACCACAGACCAAAGAGCAGCGATACGCCGATGACGATGGGCCGGTTGTTGCGTTCCAGCCAGGCCTGTGCTGCGCGCAATGGCCGGGCCGACTGTTGCGGCGCCACGGCGTAGACCAGGATGGGCAGCAACACCAGCGTCTGCGTCGCCAGGGTGAAGACCAGATACAGGCCAGCCCCAGCCGTCCCGTCCAGCGCAGCGCCCTGGATCACGTCGATGGCGGTCAGGGTGAAAACCCACTGCTTGACTGCAATAGACACGATGAGAGCGCCGGCGCCGACGGCCTGGAGCGGAGACAGCCCGGCCAGCTCGGTCATCCACTGCGGCGGCGGATCGTCGGGGTCGGGCTGCTTGCGCCATTTCTTGAAGCCTGCCAGCAACAGCAGAAGGCCGAGCACCAGCAGCAGCGTCGATGCAATGAGATGGGGGCCGTCGTCGGGGTAGGCCTCGGCGGCCGCGCCGAACACCCAGCCGAAGAGCACGCCCTGCGCCAGACGCACGGCGAGCACGCCCACCACAAAGGCGCTGGCCGTGCGCAGCCCGTCCTCGCCCAGCAGCAAGAGCAGCACCACGATGGGATACAGCGGAACCAGCGCCGCGCCCAGGATCAAGGGCAGGAGTTCGAGGAGAACAGGGTTCATGGAGCGCCTTCCGAGCCAGCTACGATGGGATGACCTGCGCGGGTATTATCCACACGGAGCCGTCAAGACGCAAAGCCACCAGACCTGGAGGTTGATGAAAGCTAAGGAATTAACCCGGCCATTGTGCCGTGATGTCGCCGCCGAATGAATTCGGCGTCTGACACAGCCAAGCATGCTAAAGCAAGCAAGTCGCCGCCGAATGAATTCGGCGTCTGACACAGCCAAGCATGCTAAAGCAAGC
>JAJTXO010000282.1 GCA_021463315.1 Caldilineales bacterium
CATCACCACCATCGCCGCCCAGAGTTCGGCCGACCCGATGGCCAGTCTCGCGACGGCGCTGAACCGCCTCGCCTCGCATCCGAACGTGGGCCCCTTCATCGGCCAGCAGCTCATCCAGCCAGCCCGCACCGTTGCCCCACATCGCGTCGTAGACGATCTTCAGCCCGGCGTTCTGAATGCGTTCCACATCCACCAGCTCGCGGATACGGGCCAGGTAGGCCGGCTTGGGATCGAAGGGGCGCAGCAGCCCCACGGCCTCAGCCTGCTCGGCCGGGATGCGCCGCACGCCGGCCACGCTGGCGGGGATCATGGCTTCGATCTGCTGCAGGCGCGCCGGGTCGATGGCGCCGCCCGATGGGTCGCGCACCTTGAAGCCGTTGTCGGCCGGTGGGTTGTGGCTGGCGGTGATATTGACCGCGCCCAGCGCAGCCAAATGCACCACCTGGAAGGAGATGGCCGGCGTGGGTGTCGGGCCCTGGCAAAAATGCACCGGAATGCCGTTGCCTGCGATCACCTCGGCCGCGGCCAGGGCGAAGGCGCGGCCCGAGAAACGCTTGTCGTGGCCGATGACCACGCCGCGCGCCAGCTCGGCCGGCTTGAAACTGTCGGCCAGATAGCTGGCAAAGCCCTGCGCGCAGCGCCGCACGTTGTCGAAGGTATAGTCCTCGCCGACGCGCCCGCGCCAGCCGTCGGTGCCGAAGATGATGTTGATCATAGAGATGTCCTCGTTGACAGGGATGGAGGCGTAACGAGCAATGCGTAATTCGTAACCCGGCGTTGGATGCGAAGGGGTTCCGGGCTCCGGGTTACGGGTTACTCGTTACGGGTTACTGATTGCTGGCTACGCTAGCGGTCACTTCGTCCAGAATAGCCTGCGCCTCGCGTTGCAGCGCCTCTGCCGTCTGGCCGGCGCCCTGGATCATCACCCGCACCACCGGTTCGGTGCCAGAGTAGCGCACGTTGATCAGGGTGTCAGAGCCGAGAGCATCCTGCGAGCGCTGAATCTGGGCCTGAACAGCCGGCAGGCTTTCCAGCGGTGGCTTGGCAGGTACGTCGGCTCTCACCAAGATCTGCGGCGCCTTGGTCAGCACGCGGCTGGCCAGGTCGGAAAAATGCTGGCCGCGATTGTCCAACAGCAGCCGGCTCATGCGCAGCGCGGTGTACAGCCCGTCGCCGGTGGTCAGGCCGTGCTCGAAGAGGATGATGTGGCCGGACTGCTCGCCGCCCAGCACATACCCGCCGTCGCGCATGGCCTGCGACACCCACTTGTCGCCCACCTGGGTGCGCTCCAGCCGCACGTCGATCGCGCGCAGCGACAGGTCCAGCCCCAGATTGGCCATCTGCGTGGTGGCGACCGCGTTGCCGGCCAGCTTGCCCTGGGCCAGCAGGTCGCGCGCCAGGATGGCCAGAATGAAATCGCCGTCGCGCTCGACGCCGGTCTCGTCCAGGAACTTGCAGCGGTCGGCGTCGCCGTCGAAGACGAAGCCGATGTCGGCCATGGCAGCCATGACGGCCTGGCCGGCGCGCTGCGGGCCATCGCCCTCGGTGCCGCAGTTGACGTTGATGTTGACGCCGTTGGGCCAGACGTTCAGCGCGACCACCTCCGCGCCCAGACGCCGAAAGACCTCCGGGGCCAGGTAGGAGGCCGCGCCGTTGGCGCAGTCCAGCACCACCCGCAGCCCGCGCAGCGCGCCCGGCCCGCCAAAGGCGTGCAGCAGATGGTTGACGTAGATCTCGCCCAGGTCGCGGGTGAGCTGCACGATGCCAGGTTGGCCATTGGCGTGCCAGTCGGGGTTGTCGTCCAGCGCCAACTGCTCGATGCGCAGCTCCAGCTCGTCGCTGGCCTTGAAGCCGTTGCCGTGGAAGAGCTTGACGCCGTTGTCCCAGTAGGGATTGTGCGAGGCCGAGATCACGATGCCGAACGCGGCGTTCATGCGAGCAGCCAGGAAGCTGACGCCGGGGGTGGTGAACTCGTCCAGCAACATCACGTCCACGCCCTGGGCCATGATGCCGGCCAACAGCGCGCTCTCCAGCAGCGGGCCAGAGCGCCGCGTGTCGCGGCCGACGATCACCACGGGCGCCTGGCTCTGCTCGTGCGCCAGATGGCCGATGGCCCGGCCCAGGCGCATGGTGAACTCAGGAGTCAGCGGCCATTCGCCGGCCCGGGCGCGAATGCCGTCGGTGCCAAAAAGTCGCGTTGTCATAGGGGGCTATCCGTAGGTGAAGCGCGGCACGTGCTGGTTGCGCTGGATCGCCTCCAGGTCGGCGTCCACCATGATGCGCACCAGCTCGCGGAAGGTGACGGACGGCTCCCAACCCAGCTTGGCGTTGGCCTTGCTGGCGTCGCCCACCAGCAGATCCACCTCGGCCGGCCGCATGAAACGCGGATCCTGCGTCACGAACTGCTGCCAGTCCAGATCGACGTAGCCGAAAGCCTCCTGGCAGAACTCCTGCACTGAGTGGGTTTCGCCGGTGGCGATGACATAGTCGTCGGGCTGCTCCTCTTGCAGCATCAGCCACATGGCGCGCACGTAGTCGGGCGCATAGCCCCAATCGCGGCGCGCCTCCAGGTTGCCCAGCCGCAGCTCATGCTCCAGTCCCAGCTTGATGCGCGCCACGGCGTTGGTGATCTTGTGGGTCACGAACTCCAGACCGCGGCGAGGTGAGTTGTGGATCCAGCCTTGGCCGATGCCGGCGTGGAAAGTCCCGGTCGTGGTAGCCAGATCAAACAGCCAGCCGCCATAGTTGACGGGCTGCGTCTTGGTCACCTCTTCCAAGGGCCGGCGCAGGTGCTGGCCCTTGGCGCCCGGCGTGTTTGGAGAGTTGAGATTGATCTGGTAATACACCCGATCGTCGCGCTCCTCTGGGCAGATGATTGCCCGTTGGTGCAGAGTTGTGTGCGCCAGCCAATACAAACCGGCCGCCATGACCGCCGAAGCCGTCTTGAAGCCCTGAAACTCGTAGGTGCAGGGGGTGCTCTTTAGTCCGTCGCCGGCGTTGAAGCCACGCAAGAAAGCCATCCGCGTCTCAGGCGATGCATTCAAGACGCGGCCAGGCACCCGTTTGTGGCCTGAGCGCGTGTAGAGTTGTTCGTGCAGGAAACGAGCGTAGCTGTGTCCCCCGTTGAGACGAAGCTGTGTGACTGGCTGTCCTGTCTCAAAACCGCTGGGAACGACGTTCTGTGCCGTATCGCCGCCTGTTACGCGGCGCCAGCAGGACGCAACTTCCGCCAAAAGTCCCTCATCCTGATTGGCTACGCGGATATGGCCATCCTGGCTAACATAGCCTTCCGCGGCCAGCAGGCCCAGCAGCCAGGCCTCGTCCTCGGTCATGCTGATCGCATTGGTGGCCGGCGGTAGCGGGATCAGAGCCACCAACTCGCCGGGCTGCACCTCGCCGGCCGGCTTTTCAACCGGCTGACCGTCCTGGCAGACAAAGACCAGATGATCGCTGGTGGCGTGAAACAAGGCGCCGCGCGCGGCGATGCGATGAACGGTCTTGTTGGCCTTGCGCTCGAAGCCGTTCCAGGTTGCCGTCATGCATGTCACCGGTGTCCACCCTTGGGCATCCCACACCTGGAGCGCGTGGCTGGGATCAGGCTCGGTCGTATACTTGGCGCCCTTGCTGGCATCGGTGCGGTGGGGGACCACATCCTCGATCGGCAGCAGGTCTAGCATGCCCTTGCGCTGGATGAACACAGGCGTCTCGGCCGTCACGCACTCATGGTTGAAAAGGATGCCCGATGTCGCGAACAGGTCGTAGCTTTCGCGATAGTTGACGGTGATCCAGTGGCCGTAGACCTTGGCCACACCGTAGGGGGAGCGGGGATAGAAGGGGGTGCTCTCGCGCTGCGGCACTTCCTGCACCTTGCCGAACATCTCGCTGCTGGAGGCCTGGTAGAAGCGCGTCTTGGGGCTGACCAGGCGGATGGCGTCGAGGATGCGGGTGACGCCCAGCGCGGTGAACTCGCCGGTCAGCACCGGCTGCTGCCAGGAGGTGGGCACGAAGCTTTGCGCGGCCAGGTTGTAGACCTCGACCGGCTTGTGCTCCTCCAGGATGTTGATCAGCGAGACCTGATCCAGCAGGTCGCCCTGCACCAGCGTCACTTCATCCTGGTAATGACGAATGCGGTCGAAGTTGACGGTGCTGGAGCGGCGCACCATGCCCAGCACATCGTAGCCCTGGGCCAACAAAAACTCGGCCAGGTAAGAGCCATCCTGGCCGGTGATTCCGGTAATCAACGCTTTTGGCATATGGTTTTCCTCGTTCAATCAACACCTGGCGGCCTCCGACGCTGGATCCGAACGCGCCCTCATGGGCGAATCGTCGCAAAAGCACCGGACGCCGACAGGCATTCCCTGGTCAAGTCACTTGGGCGCCTGCAACTCCGCGGGCGTCGGATCGTCCGCGCCGCTGCGCACCTGCTCGCGCCAATAGTCCAACACATCGTGGAGGCTTTGCTGAAACGGAATGCGTGGCTGCCAGCCGGTCTGCTCAGCCATGCGCGTGCAATCGGCCACCATGTACGGCACATCTATCGACCGCACCCGGTTGGGATCCCGCGTCACCTGGATAGCCACAGAGGATGCGGCGATCAAGGTGTCCAGCAGTTCCTGCACCGAATGCGCCTGGCCCGCGCCCAGGTTGTAGACCTCGCCCGCCTGCCCTCTGGTCATGGCTGCATGATAGCCCACCACGATATCGCGCACATCGCTGAAGTCGCGCGCCACGTCCAGCGCGCCCACGGCCATGACCGGCGGCCGCAGGCCGGCCTCGATCTGCGCGATCTGCGAGGCGAAGTCGGGCGCCACAAAGCCGCGCCGCTGCCGCGGGCCGATGTGGTTGAAGGGGCGCACCCGAATGGCCTCCACCCGCTGGCTGAGCCAGTATTGCAGCCCCAGCAGATCCTGCGTGACCTTGCTGACGGCGTAGGGAGAGGTGGGACGCAGCGGCGTGTCCTCGTCGACCGGCAGATCGTCCGGGGAGACCGCGCCGTACTCCTCGCTGGAGCCGACCACCAGCGCCCGGCAAGCCAGCCTCATCTGAGCTACCGCCTCCAGCACGTTGAGCTGGGCGCGGATGTTGTTTTCCAACGTGAACCAGGGGTCGTAGCGGGAGAGCGAGGGGATGGGCTGGGCGGCCAGGTGAAAGATGTAGTCAGGCTGCGTCTCCTCGACGATGAAGCGCACCACCTCCAGGCGCGACAGCTCGGCGGGAAAAAGGGTCAGCCGCTCGCGCAGATGGGCGATGTTGTCCAGCCGGCCATAGACCGTGCCAGAGATCTGCCAATCGGTATGGGCCAGCAGATATTCGGCCAGATGGCTGCCAACGAAGCCGGAGATGCCTGTGATCAGTGCCCGCATGAGGTGATAGTCCGTTCCACTTCCAGGTTGCAGGCATTATACCGTAGGGTGGATGCGAGGGCAATCTCTCGTAACACGTAACACGTAACACGTAACACGTAACCCGGAATCGCGGCAAGCAGTGCTCCTTCCGGGTTACGTGTTACGTGTTACGGGTCACGCATCCGTAATCGCGGCAAGCAATGCTCACTTCCGGGTTACGTGTTACGTGTTACGGGTCACGCATCCGTAATCGCGGCAAGCAGTGCTCACTTCCGGGTTACGTGTTACGTGTTACGTGTTACGGGTCACGCATCCGTAATCGCGGCAAACAGTGCTCACTTCCGGGTTACGTGTTACGTGTTACGGGTCACGCATCCATAATCGCGGCAAGCAGTGCTCACTTCCGGGTTACGTGTTACGAGTTACGGGTCACGCATCCGTAATCGC
>JAJTXO010000283.1 GCA_021463315.1 Caldilineales bacterium
TCGGTCCTGTCTTCAGCGAACGGCTGGCCAAGATCGGCATTCGCACCATCGGCGACATGCTCTGGCTCTTGCCGCGGCGCTACGACGACTACCGCACGATGAAGCCGATCTACCAACTGCGCGATGGCGACCAGGTGACGATTCTGGCTAATCTGTGGGACCTCAAGAGCAAGCGCATGCCCGGCCGCGGCGCGACCATCGTCACCGGGCTGCTGGGCGACTCCACGGCCACCATCCAGGTGAGCTGGTTCAACCCTTACGTGCTCAAGCAGCTCAAGACTGGCCAATCCTATGTCTTCAGCGGCAAAGTGCAGAGCTACATGGGGCGCCTGACCATGCGCAACCCAGAGTTCGATGAGCCGGATAAGAATCTGCTGAACACCGGCCGGCTGGCGCCGGTCTATCCCTTGACCAAAGGCCTCAGCGCCAAGGGAATGCGTAAGCTCGCGCAGACGGTGGTGACTGAGTGGGGCCGCCGCGTTCACGACCATCTGCCCGAGGCCGTGCGCCAACGGGCTGGCCTGCTGACTCTGGCCCAGGCGCTGGAACAGGTCCATTTCCCCGACGACGACGCCAGCCTGCAGGCGGCGCGCCAGCGGCTGGCCTTCGATGAGCTCTTTCTGATTCAGATCGGTGTGCTGCGCCAGCGCCAGGAATATCGCTCGCTGCCGGCGCAGCGCTTCCCCCTGGACGCCCCAGGCCAGGCTGCCTTCGTCGCGGCCCTGCCCTTTGCCTTCACCGGCGCCCAGGCCCGCACCGTGCATAGCCTGCTGGACGATCTGACCGGTGAACGGCCCATGAGCCGCCTGTTGCAGGGCGATGTGGGCTCGGGCAAGACGGCGGTGGCGGCGAACGCCATGTGGGCCGTGGCCGTCAACGGCGCGCAGGCGGCCATGATGGCCCCCACCGAGATTCTGGCCGAGCAGCACTACCGCGGGCTGAGCCGGCTCTTTGCGCCGCTGACGGTGCAGGAGCGTCCCGTGCGAGTCGCACTGCTCACCGGCAGTGTCAAGGGGGCCGAGCGCACAGCTACGCTGGCCGCGCTGGCCGCCGGCGAGATCGACATCGTGGTGGGCACCCAAGCGCTGATCCAGGAGGGGGTTGAGTTTCGCAACCTGGGCCTGGCCATCATCGACGAACAGCATCGCTTCGGCGTGCGCCAGCGCGCGCTGCTGCGGGGCAAGGCAGGGGGCGAGGAGAGCGCAGAGGCCGGGCCAGATGCAGAGCTGCCCGCGCCCCATCTGCTGGTGATGACCGCCACCCCCATTCCGCGCACCTTGTCGCTGACCCTTTTCGGCGATCTGGATGTCTCGGTGATCGACGAGATGCCGCCCGGCCGCCAGCCGATCAAAACTCGCTGGATGCTCTCCCGCGAGCGCGAGCGGGCCTATAGCTTCGTGCGCCGCCAGGTGGAAAGCGGCCGGCAGGCTTTCATCATCTATCCGCTGGTCGAGGAGTCTGAAAGTCTTGGCGCCAAGGCGGCTGTGCCCGAATACGATCTGCTCTGCCGCGAGGTTTTTCCGCAACTGCGCCTGGGACTGCTGCACGGTCGCATGAAGAGCGCCGAAAAGGACGCGGTGATGCAGGCCATGCAGCGCGGCGATCTGGATATTCTGGTGGCCACCTCGGTGGTGGAGGTGGGCATCGACATTCCCAACGCCACGGTGATTCTGATCGAGGACGCCCAGCGGTTTGGTCTGGCCCAGTTGCATCAGTTTCGCGGCCGCGTTGGCCGGGGCGAGCATGCCTCCTACTGCATTCTGATCTCCGATGCCACCACGGCCAACGCCGCGGAGCGTCTGCACGCGCTGGAGCAGTCGCAGGACGGTTTCGCCTTGGCCGAAAAAGATCTGCAACTGCGCGGGCCTGGCGACTTCTTCGGCACCCGTCAAAGCGGCCTGCCGGACCTGAAGATGGCGCAACTGAGCGATCTGCGCACGCTGGAGCGCGCGCGTGAGGAGGCCGTCCGTCTGTTGCAGATCGACCCTGATCTGACCATGCCGGAGCATCTCGCTCTGGCCCGCAAGGCCCGCCAGTTCTGGCGCGGCGACGGAGATGTGAGCTGATGCCTGTCGCCCTCTACCCCGGCTCTTTCGATCCCATCCACAACGGCCATATCGACATCGCCGAGCGGGCCGCGCGCCTGTTCGACTGGATCGTGGTGGCGGTCTACGACAGCCCCTCCAGCAAGCGCCTGCTGTTCACCACCGAGCAGCGCGTTGATCTGGCGCGCCAAGCTTTGCAGCATCTGCCCACCGTGCAGGTGATCCCCTATCGCGGCCTGACCGTGGATATCGCCCATCAGGTGGGCGCGAGCGCGCTGGTGCGCGGCCTGCGGGCCACGTCAGACTACGAGTATGAGGCTCAACTGGCGCTGACCAACAGGGCGTTGGCGCCCGACATCGACACGGTGATGCTGATCACCAGCCTGCAATATGCCTATCTCAGCGCCTCGATTTTGAAGGAAGTGGCTGCGCTGGGCGGCGACATCAGCCATTGGGCCCCCCCGCTGGTGGTGCAGGCGCTGCTGAATCTGCACCGCCCGTAGGTCCGGCTACCAGCCGGACGCTGGTCACGTTGATAACGTGACACATCTGGTCACGTTGATAACGTGACCTGCGAATGAAGGAGGTGGTTGCCATAGAACTACAACAACTGATCAATCAATTGGAGACGGTCATCAGCCACGGCAAGCGGGTGCCGCTGTCGCAGAATATCCTGGTGGATGAGGAGTCGGTGCGCCGCGTGATCGATCAGATGCGCGTCTCGGTGCCTGACATCATCAAACAGGCCGAGCGGACTTTGGGCGAGCGCGATCGGATCATTGCTCAGGCCAACGAGGAAGCCGGCCGCATCGTTCAGATGGGCCGTGAGCAGGCGACGGACATGGTCGAGCACCATGAGCTGGTCGAGGATGCTCGCCGCCGCGCGCAGGAGCTGCAGGCCGAGGCCGAGCGTGAGGCGGCCGCCATGCGCGCGGAGGCTGACCGCTACGCGCTGAACTCGCTGGCCAGCCTGGCCGAACAGGTGGCCAAGATCGACCGCGAGATCAGGAACGGCATGTCGGCCCTGCAAGGCCACTGATTTCTTGACATTCACTATGCGCTGCCCTATAATCGGCTGTCTGGCGCGGCAGCGCGCTTTTGTTATGCCCTGCGCACGTCGATGGTAGATCATGAGCCAAGAACGAACTCAGTGGAATGTCGCGCAGTTGCTCAAAGAGCCGATCGGCGCGACCCGCAGCTTCGAGCTGCTGGCGACGGTGCTGCCAGAGGACGCTGAGGTCAGGCAGGCAACGCCGTTGGCCGGACAGATCGTCATGCTGCGCACCAGCCAGGGCGTCCTGGTCGAAGGCGCGCTGGACGGCCAGGTGATTGTCGAATGCAGCCGCTGTTTGCGGCCTGTCACCTTGCCGGTCTCCGTCGCGTTGGAAGAAGAGTACAGGCCGGTTGTAGATGTGGTGCGCGGCGTCTATCTGCCGGTGGATGAAGAAGATGAGGCGCTGCTGATCGACGAGCACCATATCCTGGACATCGCCGAGGTGCTGCGCCAAGCCGTTCTGTTGGAAACGCCGATGCGTGTGTTGTGCCGGCCAGATTGCGCCGGTCTCTGTCAAAGCTGTGGCAAGGATCTGAACGACGGGCCGTGCGATTGCCTGCCAGCCGATTCTGATCCGCGCTGGGCGCAACTGAGCGCCCTGTTGGAAGATGTCGATATCTAGAAAAAAGGAGAATAGCCATGCCCCCGTTGCCAAAACGTAAGGTTTCCAAGGGCCGCCGCGATCGCCGCCGTGCTCACGACGCGATCAGCAAGCCCAGCCTGGTCGAGTGCCCCCAGTGCCATAACAAGCATCTGGCGCACCGCGTTTGCCCCTCATGTGGCGTCTATCGCGGCCGCGCCGTGCTGCTGAACGAAGAAGCCAAGTAGCCCAGGTAGATCCCGTGGCCCCAAGCGCGTATCTCTTCCCCGGACAAGGCTCCCAGGCCGTCGGCATGGCCAAGGAACTGGCCGAGCGCTACCCCAGCGCGGCCGCTGCCATGGCTGAGGCCGACGATGTGCTGGGCTTTGGCCTGTCCACCCTCTGCTTCGAGGGGCCGGAAGAGACGCTAACCGACACGATCAATGCGCAGCCGGCGCTGCTGGCTGCCAGCGTGGCGGTTTTGCGCGCCCTGGACGAGGCGCTGCCCGACCGGCCCGCGCCCGCCGCGGTGGCCGGCCACAGCATGGGCGAATACTCGGCCCTGGTGGCGGCTGGCTCGTTGAGCTACCCCGACGCCCTGCGCCTGGTGCGCCAGCGCGGCTACCTGATGAAGGAAGCAGGCCAGCGCAGCCCCGGCGGCATGGCCGCTATCCTGGGCCTGGATGCCGCGGAGGTGGTGGTGCTCTGCGCCCAGGCGGCCAGCCTGAGCCGCGGCGTGGTGCAGATGGCCAACGACAACTGCCCCGGTCAAACGGTTATCTCTGGCGACAATCGTTCGCTGGAGTTGGCCATGGATTTGGCCCATCAGGCTGGCGCCAAGAAAGTCGTGCGCCTGGCGGTGAGCATCGCCGCGCATTCCCCCTTGATGGCGCCGGCGGCCGATGCGCTGCGCCAGGCCATCGAAAGCACGCCGATCCAGCCACCGGCCATGCCGGTGATCGGCAATGTACAGGCCCAGCCGCTGCTGACGGTGGCGGCGATTCGCACTGACCTGGCCAGCCAACTGACTGCATCGGTGCGTTGGACCGAATCCATGCGCTATCTGGCTGGCCAAGGGATCGGGCAGGTCGTCGAGATCGGCTCCGGCGACGTGCTGACCAATCTGATGAAGCGCATCGAGCGCAGCGTCGACCGGCTGGCGGTTGGCGATCCTGCCGGCATCGAACGCTGGCGGGCCCGGTCTCAGAGCTGACGACCCCCTTGGACGTGAAGCCCATGCGACGTTTTGAAGGAAAAGTAGCCATTGTAACCGGCGCCAGCCGCGGCATTGGCCGCGGCATCGCGCTGCGCCTGGCCGACGAAGGCGCGCGGGTGGTGATCAACCATCGCAGCAGCCCCGACGGCGCCGAGGCTGTGGCCGACGAGATTCGCGGCCGTGGCGGCGAGGCGCTGGTGATTCAGGCCGACGTCAGCCAGTTCGACGAGGCCCAGCGCCTGGTGCAGGGGGCGTTGGCCGCCTTCGGCCAGGTGGATGTGTTGGTCAACAACGCCGGCGCCACGCGCGATACGCTGATCATGCTGATGAAAGAAGAGCAGTGGGACACGGTGATCGACACCAATCTGAAGAGCGTGTTCAACTGCTGCAAGGCGGTGGCGCGGCCGATGGTCAAGCGCAAGACCGGCCGCATCGTCAACATCAGCAGCGTCTCGGGCCTGGCCGGCCAGGCTGGCCAGACCAACTATGCAGCCAGCAAAGCGGCCGTGGTCGGCTTCAGCAAGTCGTTGGCCAAGGAGTTGGGCAGCCGCAACATCACCGTCAACGTGGTGGCGCCTGGCTTTGTGCCCACCGCCCTCACCGAGGGCCTGCTGGCCGAAGGGGACAACACCCAGCGCGCGGTCGATGCCACACCGCTGGGCCGGCTCGGCACGCCCGAAGATGTAGCCGCCGCAGTGGCCTTTCTGGCCTCAGACGAGGCCAGCTTCATCACCGGCCAGGTGCTGAGCGTAGACGGCGGCCTGGTGATGCAGTAGCAGGTGAATGATGAATGATGAATGATGAATGATGAACGATGACCTCTGCCTTCTGACTTCTGACTTCTGACTTCTGACTTCTGACCTCTGCCTTCTGACCTCTGCCTTCTGACTTC
>JAJTXO010000284.1 GCA_021463315.1 Caldilineales bacterium
AGCGGCGCGCATCATGGTGGACATCCTCTGATCCGCGCCTTCTGCTCATCCGCGGTTCTCCCATCCGCAGATCGGAGAGCTGCATCGACAGCGGCGCGCATCATGGTGGACATCCTCTGATCCGCGCCTTCTGCTCATCCGCGGTTCTAATACGGCCCGCTCCGCCCGCCCTGCCGCGCCCGGATCTGCGCCTCCAGCTCAGCCAGCGAGGGCATGGGCCCGAAGATTTCATCGGGGAAGCGGCCGCCGCCCGACCAGAAGAGCCAGCCCTCGGCGTTGGCATCCTCCGCGGCCTGGCGCTGGATCATCATCTCCGGCACGTCGTAGTCGTAGCCGCGCGCCGGGCCTTCGGTGCGGAAGTTCTTGGGATAGCCCTGCAGCCAGGGGCGGATGCGGGTGGGCAGCGGCACGATCTCGCGCACGATGCGGGTGCTGTCGTAGATCACCTTGTAGGGGCAGAGCACCGGCTCGTCGCAGCCGGGGAAGGTGCCCGGCCACCACACCTGCGGATAGATCATGGGATTGAGGTAGTCCAGACCCACCGACATATCTGCCAGATTCTGGCCGATAAAAGGCTCGTTGCCGTTCAGGATGATGCTGCCAAAGACGTCGATGGCAGTGAAGATGCCGTAGGGCTTGAGCGCGGCCATCAGATCGCGCGAGAAGTTGGTGATGGCCTCGCGGCGGTTCTCCGGCGTGCTCTCCACCGAGTAGGTCAACATGTTGTGATCGCGCAGGCCCGAAAAGCGGAAATAGTCGAACTGGATCTCGTCGAAGCCCAGCGCGGACAGTTCCTTGGCCAGGTCGATCTCGTACTGGCGCACCTCCTCCAGGTAGGGATCGGCCCAGGCCAGATCCTCGCCATCCTTCCAGATCGTGTTCGGGTTGGAGCGCAGGCGCAGCGCCCACTCTGGCTTGCCCTCGGCCAGCGCGTCGTCCTTGAAGGTCACGAAGCGGGCGATGGTGTAGATGCCGCGCTGCTGCGCCTCCTCCAAAAACTCCTGCGCGGTCATGATGTTGTCCGGAAAGACGCCGATCTCCCGCGCGATGGGGTTCTGGGGATCCCAAGCCAGCTCGCCATAGTCGCTCTTGATATCGATCACTACCGCGTTCAAGTCGGCCGATTGCTCGATCAGATCCAGCCGCGAACGAATCAGCTCGCGGTCGTACAGAAAGTGGAAGGGCACGTAGAAGCCGCGCGCCTCGAACGGCTCCATCTGCGCGGTCAGGCAGAGCGGCGCAGCGCAGTCGCCCCCCTCCAGCGCCTCTGGGAAATAGAGACTGTAGCCCGGCGCCTTCAGCATAAGCTGCGGATTGGCCGGCAGGCCGCTGAGCTGAAAGCTGCCGTCCTCGGCCGCGTCGCCGTAGACCACCGGCGTCGTGCCGCGGCAGGCGATGCCCTGGCACACGTCGCGGTCGTAGGCATAGACCACCACGCCTGGTACGCTCTCGCCCGTCTGCGCGTCCACGGCCTGGCCGGCGATGGTGTCTGGCGCCAGCGCCAACGCGGTCTGCGTCCCGCCGTCGAAGACCTGGGCCACCGGCGCAAAGCCCGGCATGGTCACGGTGTACGTGTCGCCGGCCTCGATCAGCGGCAGCAACGCCACGCCCTGGGCGTCGGTGACGGCCTCGCTGCGCTGGCTGGCTACCTGCGCGCCCGCGACCGGCTGGCCCGCGGCGTCAGCCACCGTCACCACCAGCCCCTTGGGTTCCAGCGCCACGGCCAGCTCCTCGTCCTGGCTGAACTCAGCCTGCGCGGCCTCGTAGCCGGGCGCGTCCACGGCAATGGCCAGCGGCAGCTCGGTGGTCCACAAAATGAAGCGGCCATCGTCGTCGCTGACCGCGCTCAGGTCGCCCGCCGTAACCGTGGCGCCCGCGATCGGGTTGCCGGTGACGTTGTTGACCAGCCGGCCAGCCAGATGCGGCGCCATCAGGGCCAGATCCAGCGGCTGGCCCTCCAGCAGGTGGGCCGCCTCGTCGATGGGCAGGCTGGCCGGCTCGAAGCCTTCCAGCTCAGCCGCCAGGCTCAGATCGCCGCCGTGCAGCCGCTCCAGCCGATAGCTGCCGTCCGCGTCGCTGGCCGCGCTCTGGCCCCCAGCCGTCACGGCAACGCCCGCCAGCGGCTGGCCGGTCTGATAATCGCTGACCACGCCCGCCAGCACGGTGGGCTGCAAAGCGATGTCCACCGCCTCCTGTCCGGCCAGCGCCTCAGGGGAACTCACAGCCACCGCCACGGGCAGAAAGCCGGGCTGGCTGGCGCTGATCTCGCCCGCGCCTGTCTCGCTGGGGAAGTAGAAGAAGCCATTGTCCAGGCTGGCGCTGCTCTGGCCGTTGAGGCTCAGCGCGACGCCGGCCAGCGGCTGGCCGCTCTGGGCGTCGCTGACGCGGCCGTGCAGCCCGTTGGGATAGATCGGCAGGCTGGCCAGCGCCGCGCCAGTGGCGTCCCAATCGGCCAACGGCAGCTCGTAGGCGATGAAGCCGTCGGCCGCCAGCGCCACCTGGGCGTCCGCGCGCGGCAGGCGGCGCAGCTCGAAACGCCCCTCGGCGTCGCTGACAGCGGTCTGATCGCCGGCCGAAACGGTGACGCCGGCCACTGGCTGGCCGTCCAGCGCGTTGATCACCTGGCCTTGCAGCCGGGTCGGCTGCAGGGCGGCGGTCAGCGATGCGGGGGTCAGCGGCAGCACGCCGAAATGGGCCTCGCCCTGCCAGGGCTGAAAAGCGCCATGATCGACCGCGGCGCTGATGGGGCGGAGGCGAGAAGCGCGGGCAGCAAAGGCCCCTGTGGCGTCGGTGCGCAGCTGCTCGCCCGTGCTGAGCGTCACCGCGGCGTCGGCCAGCGGCTGGCCGCTCTCCGCGTCGCTGACCTGCCCCCTGACCGGCGCCGGCAGCAGGTAGAGCAGGGCCAGCAGCGCCAGAAGGGCCACGCCGCCGCCAATGGCGACGATCAAACGCCGGCGTCGAGCCGGGTTGGAATGGTTCGGAGTGCTGTTCAAGACTGTCACAAATCATCCTCGTTTTTTTAGCTAAGACTTCGGAAGTCGCCGCACTGAGCGTTGTTGTTGCAGGACGGCGGCGACTTCCGAAGTCTGTTGCGGGTCTGGGACGCAAAACCGGGTCATTATAGCACAGCCACCGGAGCAAGCAAACTCCACCGGGGCGCTCCCTGAGGCGTCCGGCGCATTTGTTGCCATAAAAGCATGAGCATGGTACAATGGCGGCCATGAGTATCGAAATCGGTCTTGGCGATGTGGTGCGGCTGCGCAAGCCGCATCCCTGCGGCGGCTACCAGTGGACTGTGGTGCGGCTGGGCGCGGATATCGGCCTGGTATGCACCACCTGCCAGCGTCGCGTGCTGCTCACCCGCCGCGAGTGCGAAAAACAGATCAAGACCTTCGTGCAGCGCGGCCTCCCTGCCGGCGAAGCTGCGCCCATCACCAGCCTCACGCTGCCACCGCTTGGTTGAGTTGATTGACCCCGCGCCCGTTGGGTGGCGGGGTGTTTGTTGCCAAATGTTTTTTGCGACCTTGCAAAAATCGTAGCGAATCTCCTCATGGCAATTGTTCACACCTCTCAAGGCTTCTGGCCTGTCCTGACCAACAGTCCCTTTCGTCGCTTGTGGGCGGCGCAATGGATCTCTCAGACCTCGCAGAACATCCTCAACTTCGGGCTGATGGTGCTCATCGAGCGGCTGACAGGTTCCAGCATGCATCTGGGGATCACCATCCTGGCCTTCACGCTGCCAGGGGTCATCTTCGCCCCCTTCAGCGGCGTGGTCATCGATCGCTGGCCCAAGAAGTACACGCTGGTCGGCTCGAACCTCCTGCGCAGCCTCATCGTGCTGTGCTATGTTGCCGTGCTGACCCTGGCCCCCGATCCCAGCAGCGCCTGGGTGCTGCTGACCCTCTACGCGCTGACCTTCCTGATGTCCACCGTGGCGCAGTTCTTCGTGCCAGCCGAAGCAGCGGCGATCCCATTTCTGGTGGGACGTAGCCACCTGTTGACGGCTAACTCGCTGTTCAGCATCACCTTGGCCCTGTCGCAGGTGATCGGGCTGATCATCGTCGGGCCGCTGGCGGTGAAGCTGATCGGCATCGATACGACGCTGGTGGCTCTCGCCTGCCTGTATGTGATCGCCGCCCTTCTGGTGGCCCAACTGCCGCGCGACGTTCCAAGCCGCGACCGCAGCGACGCGCACAGCGGCTGGCAACGGGTCAAGCGGGAACTGCGCGAGGGCGCCTCCTTTGTCGTCACCCATCGCCCTGTGCTGCTCAGCATGATCCATCTGACGCTGATCGCCAGCCTGGTGATGACCATGGCCATGTTAGCGCCCGGCATGGCGGCGCGTGTCTTTCATCTGTCGGCGGAAGACGCCATCATCGTCGTGGCCCCGGCTGGGCTGGGCATGTTGTTGACGGCGATGACTCTGGGCAGGTGGGGTGCGCGGGTGCATAAACAGCGCTTGGTGCTGGCAGGTTTGGCGACCATGACCCTGGGCTACGCCCTGCTGGGCGTCCTGGCGTGGCGCTTTCAGGTGACCAACCAGCGATTCATTCTGGATGCTACGATGATCGATCTGCCCGCGGCCAGCGCAGCGCTGATTCTGTCCAGCGTGGCGCTGACCTTGATCCTGGGCATCGCCATGTCTGCGGTCAACATCGTCTCCCAAACGCAGATGCAGGAGCAAACGCCCGACCGGCTGCGCGGCCGCGTCTTTTCGGTGCAGTTCATGCTCAACAACCTGGTGGGCATCCCCCCCATGCTGGCCATCGCCGCGCTGGCGGACCTGATCGGCATTCCACAGATGCTGGTGGGCATCGGCGGGACCATCTTGCTGGTGCTGGCCATCACCGTGCGCTTGCAGCGCCAGGCCGCGCCGTCGGAGACGATCCTGCACGAGGGAGCGCTCCTCTCGGAGCAGGCAGCTGCCGGCGACGCGGGGCTGGCGACTTCCTTGGAGATAGAGCTATGCGACGCGACGAACTAGTGCGCTATCTGGATCGCTATCTGCGCATCGACGCCATCCCCGACTACGGCCCCCAGGGCCTGCAGGTCGAGGGCGCCGGCGAGGTGACGCGCATCGTCTTCACCGTGGACGCGGGCCAGCCCTGCGTGGATGCCGCCATCAAGGTGGGCGCGCAGATGCAGATCGTGCATCATGGCCTGTTTTGGGGCAGCCAAGAGCTGATTCGCGGCCCCTTTGGGCGCAAGATCCAGCGCTTGCTGCAGGCCAATCTCAGCCTGTACGCCGCGCACCTGGCGTTGGACGCCCACCCCGAGGTGGGCAACAACGTCGAGCTGGCGCGTCTGCTGGAGTTGACGGTGGAGAGCTGGTTCTGCAACGTCAAGGGCACCGACATCGGCGTGATTGCGCAGGCCCCCGATGGCCTCAGCGTCGAAGAGCTGGCCACGGCCCTCAAGGCGCGGCTGAGCAGCGAGCCGCGCGTGCTGGCGCATGGCCCGGCGCAGGTGCGGCGGGTGGCCATCGTTTCGGGCAGCGGCATCGACCACGCCCGCGAGGCCGTTGCTCTGGGCGCCGACACCTTCATCACCGGCGAGACCTCCCACGCCCATTTCTACGCCGCGCAAGAGCAGGGGCTGAACGTGATCTTCGCAGGCCACTACGCCACCGAGACGGTGGGGCTGAAGGCGCTGGGCCGCCATCTCAACGGCAAGTTTGGCTTGGAGACGGTGTTTATCGACCTGCCCACGGGGATGTAGGTGGCCGGCCCGCGCACCATGGGGAGAATCACAACGCCCGGCGCAGAGCTTGCAAGCTC
>JAJTXO010000285.1 GCA_021463315.1 Caldilineales bacterium
TCCGCTGAACTTCGGCCTCTCGCACGCCGACGCGGCCGATATCGCCCAGCTCACCTTCACCACCCTGGTGCAACATCTGGATCGCCTGCGGCCTGACAGCAACCTGGCCGGCTGGCTGAGCACCGTCGCCCGGCGCCACGCGCTGCACCATCTGCGCAAACGCCGGCGCGAGTTTCTGGGCGACGAGGCCGACATCGGCGAAAGCGAGACCCTGGCCAGCCTGGCTGTCCCCGACTCGGCCGAGCGCTGGCAGCGCGTCGCCTGGCTGGACCAGGGGCTGAACCTGCTGGACAAGCGCTGCCGCGAGCTGCTCTTGCTGCTCTACTTCGCCGAGGAGCAGCCGGCCTACGAGGAGGTGGCGGCGCGGCTGGGGCTGGCCGTGGGCAGCATCGGGCCGATTCGCGGCCGCTGTCTCGACCGCCTGCGCGCCATCCTGGTGGAGCGTTCCGGTTGAGCTGCTGAAACGGCGGGAAGCTCACAGTTGCTGTATTTTTCGCGGCCCATGCCTGCTTATCTTTAGCGACCGTAATTGCTCAGCCCAAGACTTCGGAAGGCGCCGCAGCACTCACACGGACGCAGTTTCGGGTGCAAGGCCAGGTTCAACCTTGATGCGGCGACTTCCGCCGGGGTCGAGACTTCCGAAGTCTGCGCAGGTTTGTTCAAAACGGGCTCACAGTCCATAAGACTTCGGAAGTCTTCCCCCTCTATTGAGATGATACCCGTCGAATGGCTCTGAATGCACCCAACGCGCTTGGCTGTTGACAGAAGGATGTCCAAGGATGACAAGATCTGCACCACCGAACACCGCCCTGCTGCTGGACTGGCTCGAAGGTCGGTTGCCGGCCGCGCAGGCGAGCAGCCTGGCGCAGGCAGTCGATGATGACCCGGCGCTGCACGCCCAGGTCGCCTGGCTGCGCGATTTCCTGCGCGCCAGCCGCGCGACGGTCTTGGTCGATCCGCCGCCGGAGCTGCTGCAGTCGGTCAACGCCCATTTCGCGGCCTATGCCCGGCAGCAGCGCGGTCCCGGCCCGGTGCGCACCTTCATCGCCGCGCTGACGGCCGACAGTTGGCAGCGGCTGGCGCTGTCCGGCATGCGCGCCGCCAGCCTGCGCAGCGTGCCTCGTCAGGTGATCTACAGCAGCGAGCTGGCCGATGTGGCGCTCAACATCCAGGCCCAGCCCGGCAGCCTTCACTACGCTCTGGAAGGGCAGGTCTTCGCGCCGGAGGCCAGCCCGTCCGCCCGGTTCGTCGCCCAGTTGTTGCAGGAGGGCGTCGAGCGCCGCCTGGCCCTCAGCGACAGCCTGGGCAAGTTCAGCCTGGCGGAGCTGCCCACCGGCGTCTACGAGCTGCTGGTCAGCAGCGACCAGGGCGAGATCGAGATTGGCCCCATCGAGCTGGCGTAGCTTCTGCCCGCCAGCCGTCCCTTTCCAACGCAATGGCCCACCAAACCATGCTCACTCCTCAGTGGATCGATGACCTGCTGGCGCTGCCCACGGTTCCAGCGCAAAGGCAACGGATGCAGCAGGCCGGCCTCGCCGACGAAGCTGGCCTGGCCGCGTTGCTGGACGCCGGCAGCCAGCGGCTCACCAGCGACCTGGCCCAAGCGCGGCAGTTGCTCGACCTGTGCAGCGCCCTGGCGCCCGACCTGGCCCCCGCGCTGGAGCCTCAGGCCATCTATCTGCGCGCCCAGGCCCTGGCCATGGGCGGCGACCTGGAGGCCGCGCTGGCCGGGATCGTCCGGGCGCAGGAGGGATTTCAGGCCACCGGGCAGACCGCGGCCGCGCTGCGCACCATCGTCGGCCAGCTCAACGTGCTGATCCATCTGGGACGCTACCAGCCGGCGCTGGACGCCGCCGAGGCTGGCCTGGCGGCTGTGGCGCACGCCGACAGCCTGCCGTCCGAGACCGGCGCCCTGCTCAGCGCGCTGATCCGGCAGAACCAAGGCAACTGTTTCAAGTACATGGGGCGCTATGCCGAGGCGCTGGCCGCCTTTGACGCCGCCGAAGGGGGCTTTCAGACGCTGCCAGGCCACGAGGACGACGCCGCCACCCTCGGCATGAACCGCGGCGTGATCCTGGCCGAGCTGGGGCGGGGCAGCGAAGCGCTGGCAGCCTACCAGGCCGCCGCGGCTATCTTCGCCCAAACCGGCAACCATCTGCGCCAGGCCCAAACCCTGGAGAACCTGGGCGAGCTGCATCTTTGGCTGGGCAACTATGCGCAGAGCCTGGCCGCGTTCGACGCCGCGCGGCCCTGGTTCCAGACCCTGGACGCCGCGCTGGAGCTGCACATTCTCCAGCGTCTGACGGCCGATGCCTACCTGGCGCTCAACCTGTTGCCGGAGGCCGACGCCGCCTACCGCGACGCCATCGCCGGCCTGGCCGCCAGCGGCGTCGCCTATGACCTGGGCTGGGCGCAGTGGGGGCTGGGCGCCACCCTGCTGCGTCGCGGGCAGTTGGTCGAGGCCGGGCAGGCGCTGGAGGCCGCGGCCACGATCTTCGCCGCGGCCGGCAACCAGCACCTGCGTTCGGCTGTGCTGCTGGAGCAGGCCGCGCTGGCCGCGGCCCAGGGGCACAGCCAGGCGGCCATGCTGCGCGTCCAGGAGGCGTTGGCCCTGACCGCGGAGCAGGATTGGCCGGTGCAGCGCGTCTACGCCTGCCTGCGCATGGCCGATCTGCTGCTGCCCGACAGCGCTGCGGCCGAGCCCTTCCTGGCCGAGGCGCAGCGCCTGGCCGAGACTCTGCCGCTGCCTCCCCTGCGCATCGGCGTGCAGCAGCGTCTGGGGCGGCTCTATCGCATGCAGGGCCGGGGGGACGAGGCAGAAGCGACGCTGAGCGCGGCCCTGGCCGAGATCGAGCGGCTGCGCGGCGGCCTGGCGCGCCAGGCGCTGCGCGTCTCGTTCCTGCACGACAAGACCGCCGTCTACCAGGAGCTGGTCCAGCTCTATCTGGCCCGCGGCGACCAGGCCAGCCTGGAACAGGCCTTCGCCGTGGCCGAGCAGGCCAAGTCGCGCGCGTTGGTGGAGCTGTTGAGCGGCGTCGTGGCGGCCGCCACGCCCGCGGCCGGCGACCCGGCGCTGGCGCGGCGATTGCAGGCCCTGCAGGCCGATCTGAACGTGGTCTACAACGAGGCGCTGGGCGACGCGGTGGAGGGGGACCGCAGCGTGCGGCTGGCTGAGCTCAATCAGCGCGCAACGCGGCTGGAGCAGGAGATCGGGCGCGTGCAGTGGCAGGCCAGCCGGGGCGCGGCCGGCGATCTCGCGCCGCCGGCCGTCGCGCCGCCAGCCGTCGCGCCGCGCGCCCTGGCTCCCGATCAAACGCTGCTGGCCTATCACATCCTGGACGACGAGGTGTTGGCCTTTGTCTGGCGGGAGGGCTATCTGCACGTGGCGCGCGGGCTGGCGCGTGCGCCAGAGATCGCCCGGCTGCTGGCCGCGCTGGACATCGAGTGGCAGCGCTTCCAGGCCGATACCCCCTTTGTGCAGCGCCACCTGCCCCGGCTCATCCAATCTGTCCAGCAGGTGCTCGACGCGCTGCACCGCGCGCTGATCGCCCCTCTGGCTGAGCTGCTGGCCGGCAGCGCCCGGCTGGCCATCGTGCCCCACGGCCTGTTGCACCATCTGCCCTTCGCCGCCCTGTTCGACGGCCAAAGCTACCTGGTGGAGCAGTTCGAGCTGACCGTGGCCCCCAGCGCCACAGTGCTCGCCCTGTGCAGCCAGCGCGGGGCGCGGCCGCTGGCGTCGGCGGCCATCTTCGGCGTCGCCGATCCGCTGATCCCGCTGGTGCGCCAGGAGACGATGGCCATCCGCCGCTGTTTGCCGGCCGCCAGCCTCTATCTGGATGAGCAGGCCACGCTGGCCAGCCTGGCAGACCATGCGGCCGGCAGCGACCTGTTGCATCTGGCCTGTCACGGCCTGTTTCGGCAGGATAACCCGCTTTTCTCGGCCCTCAAGCTGCACGACGGCTGGCTGACCGCGGGCGATGTGCTGCGGCTTGCGCTGGATGGGCCGCTGGTAACGCTGAGCGCCTGCGAGTCGGGCCGCAGCCAGGTGCTGGGCGGCGACGAGCTGCTGGGGTTGCCCTATGCCTTTTTGGGCGCCGGCGCGGCTGCGTTGCTGGTCAGCCTGTGGCTGGTGGATGACGAGAGCACGGCGACGCTGATGGCTGCCTTCTACCGGCGGGTGGCCCAGGGGGATGGCTATGCCGCGGCGCTGCGCCATGCCCAGCGCTCCCTGCTGGCCAGCCATCCACACCCCTACTACTGGGCGCCCTTCACCCTGGTCGGTGGACAGCCGTTCCCAACGGCGGCAGCCCCTTCGCGATAAGGAGTCCCATGATGTGTCACACTCTTCAGCGGTTGACCGGACGGATCTTTCAGATGTCGGCGATCCTTTTGGCGCTGGCTGTGGCCGCGCCGCTGGCCTCGGCCGCCTCGCTGGAGCAGCCAGCCAGCCCGCAACGGACCTTTCTGCCGCTGGTGCTGAGCCGGCAGTCTGCCCCCAGCGTCCTCGACGAGATCATCGTCAAGCTGAACCCCGCGCAGCCGGGCGCGACCATCGACGCCATCAACCAGGTCTACAGCACGACCACCATCCGCGCCCTGGCGTCGACGCGCGGCATCTATCTGCTGCGTCCCGCGCCCAACGCCGACCTGGACCAGGTGATCAGTGACATGGAGGACGATCCGCGTCTGCTCTATGCCGAGCCGAACCGCGCGACGGACGCGCCGGAGGCCATCGGCCGGCTGGGCTTTGCCTGGGGCGGACCCGATCCGGGGCCCTACCACGGCCAGTATGCGCCAGCCCTGCTCGGCCTGCCGGCTGCCCACGCGCTCAGCCAGGGCGCCGGCGTCGTGGTGGCGGTCGTCGACACCGGCGTGCAGCTCGACCACCCCAACCTGGCTGCCCATCTGACCGCTGCGGCCATCGACTTCGTGGACGGGGACGCCACGCCGCAGGACGAGCCAGGCAGCGGCTTCGCGGTGGGCCACGGCACCCATGTGGCTGGCATCGTTCGTCTGGTTGCGCCGCAGGCGCGCATCATGCCCATTCGCGTGCTGGACACCGACGGGCGCGGCTATTCAGCCGCGGTGGCCGAGGCGATCCTCTTCGCGCAGGAGAACGGCGCAAGGGTCATCAACCTGAGCCTGGGCATGCCGGAGCAGTCCGACCTGCTGGAGGATGTGATCGAGGACGCGGCCGAGGCGGGTGTGGTGATCGTGGCCGCGGCCGGCAACCTGAACAGCAACCAACTCCAGTTCCCGGCCGCGTCCGAATGCGCCTTGGGCGTCACGGCCGTCGACGCCAACCGCGTCAAGCCACCCTTCGCCAGCTATGGCCAGTGGGTGCTGCTCTCCGCGCCGGGGGTGGGCATCCAAAGCTCCGTGCCGGTCAGCGGCTACGGCGTGTGGAGCGGCACCTCCATGGCCGCGCCCTTCGTGGCGGGGCAGGCGGCGCTGCTGCTCAGCCGGGACCCCAGCCTGAACGTGGTGCAGGTGGCCGACCTGATCGGCGGCACAGCCACATCGGTCAACCCCACCAATCCCGGCTACCCCGGCCAGTTGGGCGTCGGCCTGATCCACGCGGCCGCCAGCCTGAACGCGCTGGTGGCGGGCAACATCCCCGATCTGGGGCTGCTGGACGAAGACTGCGTCGCGGATGGCTGACGATTCCAAATATGGCGCGGAGTCGAGGCTTTAGCCAGGTCTGGCAGGCGCGAAGAGGGCGCGCTTGCCCGCCTGAAGGCTCGACTCCTGGCGGCCAAAGTTCATAGGTGCGT
>JAJTXO010000286.1 GCA_021463315.1 Caldilineales bacterium
GTCCACGAATGTTCACGAATAAACGAATAGGCGCGCCAGCATTCGCGAATTCGTGACTTTATTCGTGGACGGTTCGTGAGGATGGCAAAAGCGCGTAACGTGATTTACTTATTTGTCCTTGCCAGACTCCGCATTGCGGCGATCTGACGTAAATGGTCCACCTCGTGCGCGAGCAGGAGCAGGACCCAGGTTTTGTAATTGCATACGCCAAAGAATTGATTGATCGTGGTCTTATCCGGGTCGTGAGCATGGCGCGTGCCTTCGATGGCAGTCGTGATCTGTTCGGTGGCGAAGCGCAAACTCCGCCGTAATTGTTCGGCTGGAATGCCGGGTTTCGCGCCTTCGCCAAACCCGCGCGCGGCTTCGACGATATGCGGCATCTGGCTTGCGGAAATGTCCAGCAGGGTGTTGAGATAAAACCCCTGCGAATAAACGAGGTGGGTGATCGATTCGCTAACGCTCCAAAAAGGGTGAACGTTCGAAGTAAAAGCCGCCTGCTCATCGGTCAGATTTTCGAGGCGTTCCTGCGTCCGCTCGCGGATGTGGAAAAAAGTCTCGATGAATTCATCCAGCGAATGACGGGTCGAGGCTTCGAGCCAGGTGATCTCTTTGGCATAGGCGGAGAGGAGCAAAGGGTTAAGAATTTCAGAAGGAATCATGACGGTAAGACGGTCTGTCCGGCAAAACTATTACCCGATCTCCAGCGAATACAAAACCGTCTCCATCTCCTGCGGGGTCAGTCCGCCGTGATGCCCGAAGAAGCGCATCTCGAACTTATCCTTTTCGTACCACCACACCGATTCGCCGCGATAAGGCAGGATGACGAGATTCCCAACCCGTTCGCGGAAACGCGCTGAAACGTCGTTACCGAAAAATCCCTCTGCGATCAAATCCTGCGTTGCAACCACATCCGCCTTCCCCTCCAACCGCTTTAGGAGAAAATCCCGCGCCTCGTCCTCCATGCCTTTTTTGACGTGCAGGAACATGTCGCGGCAGGAGCCGCCTGGCGTCAGCAACTGGCCTTGGCGGGTGGTTCTGAGCATGGGCTGCAGCTTGCGGAACTCCGGCTGCTGGTTGATATACAGCGTGGTGGCTGGATCGACCGCGACCTGGCCGTGGTCGGCCGTCAGCAGCAGCAGGGTGTCGGCGGGCAGGCTGGCCGCGTCGCGCTGGAACCAGCGCTCCAGCGCGTCGAAGCAGGCCTCGATCTCCGCGTCTACCTGCGGCGAGGCTGGGCCGTAGTCGTGGCTGATGGTGTCGATCTGGCCGAAGTACATGAAATAGACCGCCTGGCCGCCGTGGCGCTGGAGCGTCAGCGTCATGTTGACCAGCGCCTCGGGCAGGGTCTTGTGCGGCGCAATGCTGGCGCCACGGCCGATCATGCGCGAGTAGGTGGAGTGGGCGAAGCCGTGGAACTGGCTCAGATAGCTGGCCACCCCCTGCCTGGCCAGATCTTCGACGAACCAGTTGACCGGCAAAAAGCTCTCGGCGGGCACGCCGCTGTTCTGCAAGGTCTCTGGCGCCCGGTCGCCCGAATACGAATACGGCAGAGGCGTGATCATGGCATCCAGCTTGGGCTCGTAGACGTGCCATTCGTAGATGCCATGCCGGCCGACCGGCTGGCCGGTGTAGAGGGTGGTGACGTGGGCGGCCGTGGTGGAGGGGAACTGGGAGGTGATCTGGGTGACGCTGCCTTGCTCCGCGAAGCGGCGCAGGAAAGGCAGGCGCTCGCAATGGCGCTGGAAGAAGCTCCAGCCGAAGGAATCGATGAAGAGGAAGATCACCTTGCGGTAGCGCTGCGGCAGGGCCGCGAAGCCAGCCGGCGCCAGGCTCGACGCGGCATCGGGCAGCAGCACAGACTTGACGAAGCCGGGCAAATCAGCAAAACAACCGCCCTCATAGCGCGGCCGGATGAACTGGGGTGGCAGATCGGGCGTGTTTGGCATTGGAGAATCCCTTCCCGCTCATTATACGCAGAGGAGGCTGATGGGGGGAATTTGGTGATTGATGAACGGCCAACATTGGAGTTGGCGATTGGATCGAAAACTGCGCTCGGAGTTGTGTCAAGGCAAGCAACGTATGGTACAATAGCGGAGGAGTTGTTATGGCAGACCTACGAAGCCAGATCAAGCACGCTATTAAGGCAGTGCAGTCCCAGGTCCGATGGCGGCCGGGCAGCGAAACCGGACACCTATTGAAGCGCAAGGTTCGCAGTCATCTGGCTTGGAGCGCCACCCTGGCCGACTACGAAGGTGTCATTGCCGACGTAGTCAGCGCTCGTGACGCCCGGCTGTACGTCTACTGGCATGGGCAAGTTCCATATCCAACGGTCGTTGCAACGATTCAGAGTCGCGTATGGCTTGTGATGTGCGATTTGGACGGTGTCCTGGAAAGCGCCTATGTTGTCGAGCGACCTGAGCATTATCTCAATCGCCCGGTTTTCGAGCTGTTAGGCACGTTGGGTGAGATTCTTGATGATGAACCACACGGAAATCAATAACCTGTTGACCGCCTACGAGGTGGACGTACGTTTCCCCGACGTGAGCGGCATGGAACACCTGGACATGCTGTTGGTGCGCAGTGAGCTGGCCAGGGCGGAACGCAACCAGCGCCTGACGACGGAACATGCGCGGCGTTTGGCCGAAGCCGACCGCATCCTCGCTGGGCAAGCTGGCCGTTTCTATCAGGCTATTCGCCGCATTGCCGACCTTGAGGTCTGGCGCCAGCAAGAAAACGCGCTGCCGCGGGAGTGGTGGTGGTACCTGGATGTGTTGGCTCAGGCGCCGGTTGCAGCCCAGGTCGAGATGACATCTGCGCTTGTCTGATTCATGGGCCGTGATCATCTATCCTGGATGCGCTGACGCAGGTTCCGCTCATTGTGACCTGTTTTCAACAGGGTCTGTGTCAAAGGCTCTACCAGGTTATCTGGCACCCAGAACTGCGTATTATCACGGATGTATCCGGCTTATTGTCTCAGTCTCAATCAGTCTGCGTGTATTCACTGTTTCCGAAATGGTATTCCCAGAGGGCTTCTACGATGACGCGTTTGTTCATCGATCGGTATATAGAGAGATAGTGGACAGGATTGCCATCTCGCCGAGCGTTTTTGCAGTTGTCCCTCACTTCGTCGCGATGAGATCCAAATCCTGTTCTGTCGAACACATAGTCTATGTGTCCGGCTCGTATTCGAGTCGTCAGCGAATCGAGACTAGTTTTGTGGCCCCATACTTCAACATGTTCGCAGCTTTTGAGACCTAATTCTTCGGCCAGTTTATTGGGATCAAAATGTTGCTTCAAACCACCGACCAAGACAACGCGCTTGCCTTTGATAAGGCTTTTGAGACGCTCAATCCGATTCTCATCGAATTGAGCCAGATAATCGCGAATGATTTCCGTCTGCTCGGCTCGTTGAGTCCAGGTCTTCTCTAATTCTATCAGTCTTGCTTCTAGCTCAGACTCGTCAGTCAGCAAACCTCTGGCTTTTTCAAGGCAGTAACCGGCATGTTCGAGATTCTCATCATCAGTGTACTTATGCCGGCTCATGGGTTGTTGAGCGATTTCCAACAGCAGCATGACTGCGTACTCAACACATTGTGCCGAGTCGAGTGAGGCAGCGGCATGTGCTAGTCTCTCAAGTAGCATGAGGCGACTGGACCCGCTGAAGACCATTTCCACAGATTCGCGCCACCTTACAATCTGGTTGAGGCCAGCTTCCTGAACGATGCGTTCACCATAGGTATCTATGATATCTATGACCTCCAGATGTCCTCCTTCGAGTCCGTAGTCAATCGCTAGCCTTGCAACCGCCCGCCGGCGAGTTTGTTGATCACTCTGCTTCAGCCACGATAGCAGGAAGCGGTAGGCGGCGTCACGCTGTGCTATTTTTTCCTTCACGCCGTTGTTAACTTGCTCTGCGACGAAATCCCCGTCGCTGTACTCTTTTAGTACATCGAACAACACTTCCTCATCGAGTACATCCCCCGCGTACAGGTCTTCCATCAGCTTAGGTTGGCCCATCACCTGGTTCCAAGGAAGCGCCTGCCGGACTTGGTTAAAAAGGCTGGGTTCCCATTGTTTGCCTTTTGATCGTTGGATGAAGTGGTGGATGTCGATGAACTGTCCGGTGCTCCATCCGCTGATGAAGTAGCCTGCAACGGCCTCCGGCTCTCTCAGCCGATCCAGACCCAAATCAGAAAAGCGGGACCATGCTCTGTCGAACATGCCTTGCCGGAACAAGCATACACCCTGAGTCTCGATAAGAAAGCGCTGCTCAACGGCGTAAGGGATGAGTCTGGTAGCCAGATCCAGGCGCTCCTGATCGGTGATATCAGGTCGGACGCGTTCATAGCTGGTCAACAGTTCGAGGTAGAGAGCCTTAGTTTGTGCCTCTGTGAGGCCTGCTGCATCGGCTGCCACAACGGGTTGTTGATGTGTGAAAGGATCTGCGTGAGATAGCGCCGCGTCCTGCCTCAGAGCAGTATCCGCAGTTTGGATAGCTTCTCCTTCAACTTGGCAGTCGATCAGGATCTGGGAAGACCGTGCCTGTTCCGGTTGCACCCAGACCTTGATCTTGGCCATCCCTGGCAATCTTGGAATGACGCGCATTCCCATAAGACCATCAGCGGTGGCCAGAACCGAGAGTACATCAGCAACAGCAGGTTCGGCCTCGCCGACGAGTTCCCATTGAGAGATACGATCAGGTGCAATGTGAGGAGCGTAGCAGTCGATTAACTGCACATACGAACGGCCGATCTGTAGCGGTGTGACACTGGGGTCAATTGTGATATCAGCCTGATCATCTTTGAAACCGGCCGATCTAAAGAAGAACGACGACAGATACCTCTCTAGTCGGCGTGACGGCTGTTCGTCGGCACCGCGTTCAGGAAAGAAACCAACTATGTTCTGAATAACCCAACGCCACGCCACGGTATCGGGTTCGCTAGATGGCTGAACTAGATCGTCGTCATTCCTGAAAATAAACCAATCATTGCGTTGGCTGTTTGGACCTCCGAAATCCGGGGGGCCGTTGACGGGTATGTCAGCGAAGCGGTCTATTGCAAGCTGAAACACGTAACTACCATCTTCGTTCATGTAAGGATCGTTCTTTAGAATGGCAAACCTGACAGGCAGATGCCATTCATATGGTGGGTCAGCGAAGAGGATGCAAACCGGCTGCCCGGCCTTTGGCATGTCTTTCGCGATGACTGGATCGATCCATCGAGTGCGATACCTTGTCTCGACCATAGCGCCGGTTGGCATGCTGAGGACACTGAGATTCTGGCGAAGGTATTCAAAGTTGGATGCAGATTTGCGGATGAATAGCATGTGTATGCTCCCACAAGTTGAGCTCTAACGGGATCAAGAGGTTTCCGACCCCAGAAAACCTGAACTCACCTTGACACTGGTATCATTGCCATTTGTCGGCAACATCTTGCCAGCGCAGCGCCTGCGCGGCAACGGGGCCTTTAGCCAGGCGATCGCCCAGCGTCCGTACCAGCGCCCGGTCTTCAGCGTCCTCCAGTGCAGTAATGATGCGTCGCCACAAGACCGGATCCAGGACAACGGCTGTAACGTGTCCACCCTGGTCTATGGTGAATTGTACATCCTGGGTCAGTTCTGTCACGGTCATGGCGCACTTTCCTGGCGATGGTTCCTACGTTCACGCCACCTATTGGTATCATCTCAAAAAACCGGGGGCGAGACTTCCGAAGTCTGCGCAGGTTTGTTCAAAACGAGCTCACAGTCCATAAGACTTCGGAAGTCTTCCCCAA
>JAJTXO010000287.1 GCA_021463315.1 Caldilineales bacterium
AGGCGGCGCCGGCTGCGGCCGACGATTTGACGACCGATCCGGTGGTGCGCCATGCCCAGCAGGCGCTGGGCGCGGTGGCCAGCAGGCTATAACCAGGTGCACTGCTCAGCACCAAAATCGCAAAGAAAGGCAAGTTCTTATGGTCAAGAAGAAGATCAAGCAGCCGACCCCGAAAGGCCCCTCTGGCATGGGCGGCGGCAACATGATGCAACAGCTGCGCCAGTTGCAGGATGAGATGGCGCGCACGCAGGATGCACTGGGCGACGAGGTCGTGCAGGTTTCAGTGGGCGGCGGCGTGGTGCAGATGACCATGACCGGCCATCAGCATCTGCAGTCGGTGCAGATCGAGCCGGACATTCTCAGCCCAGACGACGTGGAGATGTTGCAAGATCTGATCCTGGCCGCGGTCAATGAGGCGATCGAGCGCTCCCAGAAGCTGGCATCCGATCGCATGGGCGCCCTGACCGGCGGGCTGAACGTGCCTGGTCTGTTTTGATCGTTGGCCGGGTCATTTAGGCCGGTCGGCCGACCGGCGCGGCATGAGGTGATTCATGATAGCAGTAGCGGCGCCTATCGCCAACGTGATTGAGGCGTTTTCCCGACTGCCTGGCATTGGGCCCAAGTCAGCCGCGCGGCTGGCCTTCTATCTGCTGCGCGCGCCTGAAGAGGAGGCGACTGCCCTGGCCGATGCGATCCGCGAGCTGAAGGAGCGCACGATCTTCTGCAGTCGCTGTTTCAACCTGGCAGAAGGCGATCCATGTGCGATCTGCGCCAGCGAGGAGCGCGATCGGTCGATCCTGTGTGTAGTCGAAGAGCCCTCCGATGTGCTGGCGATCGAGCGAACGCGCGAGTTTCGCGGGCTCTACCACGTCTTGCACGGGGCGATATCGCCGGTGGATGGCATCGGGCCAGAGCAGTTGAAGGTGGGTGAGCTGTTGGCGCGCTTGCAGGTGGAGCCTGTCCAGGAGCTGCTGCTGGCCACCAATCCCAATCTGGAGGGCGAGGCCACCGCCATGTATCTGGCGCGGTTGCTGGGGCCCTTGGGCATGCGCATCACCCGCCTGGCGCATGGTTTGCCGGTTGGCGGCGACCTGGAATACGCCGACGAGGTGACGTTGGGCCGGTCGCTGGCTGGTCGCCGTGAGATGGTGTGATTCGTCGACTCCCAGACTTGACAGGTCTGGAGCGACGTGCTAGAATTTGCCTCAAGCTGCTGAGTGTCTAGCGGCTTGCGAACTGCTAACAACCAAGAAGACGAAGACAGCTAGCCGCTCTCGGTAAAGTCACATCGCTAGATGTCAGCCGCGATCGAAAGATCAGCGGTCTTTTTGTCGGAAAATTGGGGCTTGACAAAAGTTCCAAGGTGTGGTAGTATTAACACTTGTGCCCGGACGCTGAATTAACCGCCAAGCGGCGGTGAAAAGCGCAGAAACAGGGCAAAGCGATTAAAAGCAGAGCGCAGCAACGGCTCGAAAAACTCGATCCAAGAAAGTCAAAATTGGGTCTTGACAAATCCGCAAGAATGTGGTAGTATCACTTTTCGTGCGGACGGCACATTAACAACTAAAGAGTGACAGGAAATCAGCAATTGCTTGGGCCCAGACCTGATAAAGGTCTTAGTTAATTCCCGTAATTTTGCGGAGAGTTTGATCCTGGCTCAGGATGAACGCTGGCGGCGTGCCTAACACATGCAAGTCGAACGAACCTGATCTTCGGAAAAGGTAAGTGGCGTACGGGTGAGTAACACGTGGGTGACCTGCCCTGGAGTGGGGGATAACTTCTCGAAAGAGAGGCTAATACCGCATATGCTCGGCCATTCGGTTGGTCGAGTAAAGCTCCGGCGCTCCAGGAGGGGCCTGCGTCCGATTAGCTAGTTGGTGAGGTAATGGCTCACCAAGGCGATGATCGGTAGCTGGTCTGAGAGGACGATCAGCCACACTGGCACTGACACACGGGCCAGACTCCTACGGGAGGCAGCAGTGAGGAATATTGGTCAATGGGCGAAAGCCTGAACCAGCAACGCCGCGTGAGGGATGAAGGCCTTCGGGTCGTAAACCTCTTTTCTGGGAGAAGAGACAAGGACGGTATCCCAGGAATAAGTCTCGGCTAACTACGTGCCAGCAGCCGCGGTAAAACGTAGGAGGCAAGCGTTATCCGGATTTACTGGGCGTAAAGCGCACGCAGGCGGTCGCGTAAGTCGGACGTGAAAGCTCCTGGCTCAACTGGGAGAGGTCGTTCGGAACTGCGCGGCTTGAGGTTGGAAGAGGAGAGCGGAATTCCCGGTGTAGTGGTGGAATGCGTAGATATCGGGAGGAACACCAGTGGCGAAAGCGGCTCTCTGGTCCACACCTGACGCTCAGGTGCGAAAGCGTGGGTAGCGAACGGGATTAGATACCCCGGTAGTCCACGCTGTAAACGATGCGAACTAGGTGTTGGTAGTATTAAACCTATCAGTGCCGAAGCTAACGCGATAAGTTCGCCGCCTGGGGACTACGGCCGCAAGGCTAAAACTCAAAGGAATTGACGGGGGCCCGCACAAGCAGCGGAGCGTGTGGTTTAATTCGATGCAACACGAAGAACCTTACCTGGGCTTGACATGGTCGTAGTAGTGAACCGAAAGGGGAACGAGCCTTCGGGCAGCGATCACAGGTGCTGCATGGCTGTCGTCAGCTCGTGTCGTGAGATGTTGGGTTAAGTCCCGCAACGAGCGCAACCCTCGCTACTAGTTACAAGTGTCTAGTGGGACTGCCGGAGTCAAACCGGAGGAAGGTGGGGATGACGTCAAGTCAGCATGGCCTTTATGTCCAGGGCTACACACACGCTACAATGGTCGGTACAATGAGTTGCTAAACCGCGAGGTGGCGCTAATCTCATCAAAGCCGGTCTCAGTTCGGATTGCAGGCTGCAACCCGCCTGCATGAAGTCGGAGTTGCTAGTAACCGCAGGTCAGCTATACTGCGGTGAATACGTTCCCGGGCCTTGTACACACCGCCCGTCACGTCATGGAAGTTGGTAACACCTGAAGCCGGTGAGCTAACCGCAAGGAGGCAGCTGTCGAAGGTGGGGCCGATGACTGGGACGAAGTCGTAACAAGGTAGCTGTAGCGGAAGCTGCGGCTGGATCACCTCCTTTCTAGGGAGTATCAACCTGCCGAGGATGGCAACCCCATCCTTGGGTGGTTCACTCTCTGGTCTAGTTCAGAGCTGTCCCGTACAGCCTGGACAAGCTCAAGCAAGCTTTTCCTGTCACTTCTTAGTTGTTAATGGCATCTCCCAGGGCCTGTAGCTCAGTCGGTTAGAGCACTGTGCTGATAACGCAGGGGTCAGTGGTTCGAATCCACTCAGGCCCACTGATTAGCGATTAGGCCGGTAGTATCGAGATAGTGCAACAAAGTATGATCAAATCAGCCTCGGTAGACCAGTAGGATCCTTTGATAGCATATAGCGCGCGTCGTCACGACTCGGCTATAGGCCGGGTCGTTTTATGTCTCTGACTCTTTGGTCATTGATCTCTGTCTTCGCCAGGCGCGAAGATGGAGATCAGCGACGAAAGTTGCTGAACAGGTTGCTACCTTAACAACCGAATAGAATGCGTTGTTTCGATTTCTGCCGTCTCACGTAGAAAGCTACTAAGGGCGTACGGTGGATGCCTTGGCGCCATGAGCTGATGAAGGGCGTGGACAACTGCGATAAGCCTCGGGAAGCCGTTGTCAGGCGTTATATCCGGGGATGCCCGAATGGGGAAACCCACCCAGGGGAATGCCTGGGTATCCTTTGGCTGAACACATAGGCCTTAGGAAGGGAACCGAGGGAACTGAAACATCTAAGTACCTCGAGGAAAAGAGATCATTCCCTGAGTAGTGGCGAGCGAAAAGGGAAAAGCCTAAACCTGTGTTGCGTGATAGGTCGTAGCCGTTGCAGCACAGGGGTTGTAAGACACAGCCGAGATCGCTGCGAAGATTTCAAAGAGTTACAAATCTAACTTCTAGTTGAACAGAACTGGAACGGCTGGGCATAGCGGGTGACACCCCCGTAAACGAAAGAAGTTAGACTCTTGTTGTGTTCTTGAGTACCGCGGAGCACGCTAATTCTGCGGGAAACGGGGAAGTCCACTTTCCAAGGCTAAATACTCTTGGCGACCGATAGTGAACCAGTACCGTGAGGGAAAGGTGAAAAGCACCCCTGTGCGGGGAGTGAAATAGAACCTGAAACCGTATGCCTACAAGCAGTGGGAGCACTATGGCCTTCGGGCAATGTGTGACCGCGTGCCTTTTGGAGAATGAGCCGGCGAGTTACTCTTTGTGGCAAGGTTAAGCCAGCAACAGGCGGAGCCGTAGCGAAAGCGAGTCTGAATAGGGCGTTTAGTCGCAAGGAGTAGACCCGAAACCAGGTGATCTACCCATGGCCAGGGTGAAGCGAGAGTAATGTCTCGTGGAGGCCCGAACTCACTAATGTTGCAAAATTAGGGGATGAGCTGTGGGTAGCGGTGAAATGCCAAACGAACCTGGAGATAGCTGGTTCTCCCCGAAATAGCTTTAGGGCTAGCGTCACGTGTTTAGTATCGGAGGTAGAGCACTGATTCGGCTAGGGGGCATGTCGCTTACCAAACCGTATCAAACTCCGAATGCCGATACTCCAAGCGTGGCAGTCGGACTACGAATAATGAGATCCGTGGTCGAGAGGGAAAGAGCCCAGACCGCCAGCTAAGGTCCTCAAGTTAAAGCTAAGTGGGAAAAGATGTGGAGTTACTCAGACATCCAGTAGGTTGGCTTAGAAGCAGCCATCCTTTAAAGAGTGCGTAATAGCTCACTGGCCTAGTGATTCTGCGCTGAAAATGTAACGGGGCTCAAGCTTTACACCGAAGCTGCGGGTTCGATCTTTGATCGAGCAGTAGGGGAGCGTTCTGTAGGAGATACAAGGCGGACCGTAAGGACCGGATGCGGCCTACAGAAGTGCGAATGCCGGCATGAGTAGCGCAAGATGCGTGAGAAACGTATCCCCCGTAAGTCTAAGGTTTCCGACGGAAGGTTAATCCGCGTCGGGTTAGTCGGGCCTAAGGTGAGGCCGAAAGGCGTAGCCGATGGACAACAGGTTAATATTCCTGTACCACGTTGGGTTGTTTGAGCGATGGGGTGACGCAGAAGGGTAGACCAGCCGGTTATTGGATTCCGGTGCCAAGCCCGTAGGCGATGAGGATGGTAGGAAAATCCGCCGTCCGAGCTGAGGGGTGATGGGGAAGTCCCTAGGACGTAAACTGGTTGAGCCCATGCTGCCGAGAAAAGCCTCTAGTTAGACCCGCGTGCCCGTACCGCAAACCGACACTGGTAGACGGGTAGAGAATACCAAGGGGATCGGGAGAACCCTCGTTAAGGAACTAGGCAAAATAGATCCGTAACTTCGGGAGAAGGATCACCGCGGTAGGGTGAGGTAACTAGCTTGCCAAGCCCGAGGCGGTCGCAGTGAAATGGCCCTACCGACTGTTTAACAAAATCACAGGTCTCTGCGAACTCGAAAGAGGACGTATAGGGGCTGACACCTGCCCAGTGCCGGAAGGTTAAAGGGAGGGGTTAGGCGCAAGCCGAAGCTCTGAACTGAAGCCCCGGTGAACGGCGGCCGTAACTATAACGGTCCTAAGGTAGCGAAATTCCTTGTCGGGTAAGTTCCGACCCGCACGAATGGTGTAACGAGTGGGGCACTGTCTCAACGAGGGACCCGGCGAAATTGAAATAGTGGTGAAGATGCCATTTACCCGCAGCAGGACAA
>JAJTXO010000288.1 GCA_021463315.1 Caldilineales bacterium
GTAACTCGTATCTCGTAACGCCCAACTCACACCCCGTCACTCGTCACCCATCCTTCCCCTTCTTTCCCATCCTCCCCAACTTCGAGCCGAACAAAGTCTCCATCAACGAAGGTCTTTCATAACTCTGCTCGGGCATTTTAGACCATTCGGCTTTGTTTCGCTCCAACAGCCAGTTGACCCGCCCTTGCAGGGAGGAGGATAACCGCTTGCGGAAGGACTCCTCGTCGGTCATGCTGAAGCAGTTGGGGCCGACCTCGGTCAGGCCGTAGCCCTGGCGAAAGATCACCGGCTGCTGGCTGCGCCAGGCCTCCACCAGCGGCACCGGCAACGGCGCGCCGCCGCTGATGAAGAAATGCACCGCGCTGAAGTCGGCCTGGGCAAAGCCGGGGGCGTCCAGCCACATCTGGAACAGCGTCGGCACGCCCAGGATAGCCGTGCAGCGCTCCTCCTGGATCATGCGCAGCGACTGCTCAGCGTCGAAGCCCCGGGCCAGGATGATCCTGCCGCCGGCATAGAGCAGCGGCGTCAGGAAGGCGAACAGCCCGCCGGCGTGGAAGAGCGGCGTCAGCACCGGCGACACGTCGTTTTCCGACAGGCCCCAGCTCACCACGGTGTTGATGCAGTTCCACAGGATCTGGCGATGCGGCAACACCGCGCCCTTGGGTTTGCCAGTGGTGCCCGACGTGTAGAGGATGCAATAGGGTGATTCGCCGTCCAGCCGCGGGCGGGCGGGCTCCGTGGGGGCAGCCGCGGCCAGGCCAGCCTCGTAATCCAGTGCGCCCGCAACGTCCGCGCCATCCAGGCTGACGACGCACCCGACGCCGGCCGTCCCCTGCATCTCGGCCCACACGTCGACGAACTCCGGCCCGACCACCATCACCTTGGGCGCACAGTCGCCGACGATATAGCCCAGCTCGGCGGCCGTCAGCCGCCAGTTCAGCGGCGTGAAGATCGCGCCGATCTTGGCCAGGCCGTAGAACAGGTCAAGATACGCCACGCTGTTGTGCGCCAGAATCGAGACGCGGTCGCCGGCCTGGATGCCCAGGCAGACCATGAAATTGGCCACCCGGCAGGCGCGCGCGTTCAGGTCAGCGTAGCTGAAGCGGCGATTCGTGTCCAGCTCCAGCAAGGCCTCGCGGTGCGGAGTCAGGCGGGAGCGGCTGGTGAGAAGATCGGCGGCGTGCATGGGGAGTCCGGAGAATGGTTAATTGGTGAATTGGTGAATTGGTGAATGGTGAATGGTGAATTGGTGAATGGTTAATTGGGAGTGCGCGCTGTGGCGGTTTGGATGCTGGCACTGATGATGCGACAGAGCTCGTCACATTCCGTCAGCACTGGCTGGAGTTTGGGCAGCGGCGCCATGTTTGAGCGCTTGGCGATCTCCAGCCAGATGCGTGATTCGTTCAACTCCTTCAGACAGATCCGCAGCTTATGGACAAAGTCCCGGCGACTCTCAGCGCCGCGTGCTTCGCCGTACTGCGGCGCTGGCGAAGTGCCACTGCGCACCAATTGGCCAGCCACATGCCGGCCGGCACGCGTCTCCGGCATCTTCTCGCACACAGCGATCACCATCACTGCAAAATCGATCAGTCGTTCCTCGATATCATCGCCTCTAGCCATGTCCACCCTCCTGGCAGCGCACACTCTGCCTCATTAACAATTCACCAATTCACCATTCACCAATTCACCATTTTCTACGTCCCAACGACAATTCCGCCATCCACCCGCAGCACCTCGCCGCTGATGTAGCTCGCTTCGTCTGATGCCAGGAACAGATAGGCGTTGGCGATGTCGCGCGGGTCGCCCATGCGGCGCAGCGGGACGCGGGCGGCCATCTCGGCCAGCACCTTCTCCGGCATCTGCAACACCATCTCGGTGCTGATAAAGCCGGGGGCGATGGCGTTGACGCGCACGCCGCTGCGGCCCAGCTCCCGCGCCCACACCTTGGTCATGCCGATGACGCCCGACTTGGTGGCTACGTAGTTGGTCTGGCCGAAGTTGCCGTCCAGCCCCACCACGCTGCTGGCGTTGAGGATCACGCCGCTGCCCTGCTTGATCATCACCGGCGCCACGGCCTGGGTGCAGTTGAAGACGCCCTTCAGGTTGACGCCGATCACCAGGTCCCAGTCGGCCTCGGGCATCTGCTTGACCAGCTCGCCCTCCTTGACCACCACCAGCCGGCCGTCGCGCAGCACGCCCGCGTTATTGACCAGCACATCGATGCGGCCAAAGCGGGCCACCACGTCGTCGATCCAGCGCTGCACATCCTGCCGGTCGGCCACATTGACCTTATAGAACGCGGCCAGTTCCAGCTCGTCGGCCACCGCCTGGCCGGCCTCTTCCTTCACGTCGCAGATCACAACGACCGCGCCCTCTTCCTGAAAGCGCTGCGCCGTCGCCTTGCCGATGCCGGCTGCGCCGCCGGTGATGAGGGTGATTTTGTCTTTGAGACGCATGGGTTGAGTTCCTTTCAGCTTCTTGCTTCCATGCGATCTTGACATGGACGCAGGATTTGCTATAATTGACAACAGAAAGCCGGGTGGTGTGGCGCCCTCACGGTACCCAGTCCGTGGCTGGAACCACACAGTTCCGCGAAAGCGGCCCCCGGTCTTTTTATTTGGTCAGCACCGTCCACAATTCTTCCAGTGTAATCCGGCGATTCGCTCTTACCTTACCTCTTGTTACGCCGATTGCCAGTTCATGAGCCGGGGAGCGCTTACCAATTTGCCCAAAGCGCATGAGATGGGGGTCATACTGCACATGCATTTGATCGAAAAACATCATGAGCTGGCTCTTGATCGCGGCCTCTTGTCCAGTATACTCCGTGTCAATAACGACAGAATCGGCCTCTTCAATCACATCCTTCAGCAGCAGGGTCAGAAGAGCAGCGAACACAAGTTGCACTGCTGTTCGGCTGGATCGTCCTTGTTCACGCAGCTTACGTAACGCGTCTTGTTTAGTTGTTGCCAGAATTTGAACCGCATATCGTCGGCCATTAGAAAAAGCCAGCACAGTGGAGCGATTGGTCTGCTCAACTTTGCCACTTTGATCAACCTCAATTCGAAGTGCCATCTTTGAGTGATCCCCACTGCACCACACCCGCCGCCCATACGTAGCCGATACCCGCGGCGACGATCGCCATCAGGTCGCCATCCTTCAGCCGACCCGCCGCCAGCCCCTCGCGGATGCTGAACATGGCGTCTTGCTCCCCGGTGTGGCCGATGGCGCCCAGGTAGACCGACTGCTCCTCGGTCAGGCCCAGGTGTTCGAGCATCTCGCGGTGGCCGCTGGGCTTGATCAGGATCATGTTCAGGTAGTCGATGTCGGCGCGGGTAAGGGGGGAGCCGTCGGGCTGGCGGCCGCTTTTGCGCAGCGCCTCGTCCACGCAGCGCAGCCAGTTGTCCATGCTGACCGCATTGAGCCGGTTCTTCATCGCCTCCGGCTCCACCAGGTCGAAGTAAAACGGCTCCGGCGGCAGGGCGTTGCCGGCCATGGCCTGCGGCGTGGCAAACTGCGCCGTGCCGCTGGCCGGGATGATCACGTGCTTGCTCATGCTGCCGTCGACGATGATGTGTGAGCCGAGCACGTGGTTGGCCGGCCAATTCTTGCGCAACAGCATCGCACCCGCGCCGGTGGCGATGTTCCACATAAACGAGGTGCGGGGATTGCGAAAGTCGATGAAGTCGGACACCCGATAGCCGCCCGCGATCAGCACGGTGTCGATCTCCGGGTCAGCCAGCATCATATCCTTCGCCATCTTCATGGCCCCGACCGTGGTCGCGCAACGCATATGCAGGTCCACGGCCCAGGCATTCGTTGCGCCAATCTCATGGGCCAAATGAATGCCCGTGGTCCACAGCAGATACTCGCGCCACTCCTCGGTGGTGCAGAGGACGACATCGATCTCGCTGGCCGGGATATCGCAGCGGCTTAGGCAATCCAGCGCCGCCTTGATGGCCATCTCGTTGGGCTGATCATCCGGCCCGGCCACGTGCTTGCCGGCGATCCCCATCTTGTCGCGGATTACCCACTCCGGCAGCCCGCTGGCCGCGGCGATCTCCGCCGCCGTCATATAGCCCGGCGGCGAGTACGTCCCAACACTGACAATGCCAACCGACTGCTGCTCAGCCATCTCTTACCCCTCCCCATCCAATCCAAATTGATCATGAGGGCGCACACCCATCCGCTGTCCCCGATCCGCTGTGGTATCTCCGGCCACCTCACCATCCAACCCAAGCAACTCATGAGGGCGCACACCCATCCGCTGTCCCCCATCCGCTGTAGTATCTCCGTCCACCTCCACAAACCGCCCAATAAACCGCAGCGCCTCTTCCATGCGCGTAAAGCGGCTCTCCTCGTCGCTCTGCACATGCCGCACCACGCCGCGCCAGGGCAGGTCGGCGTCGCTCTCCTGGATGAAACGGAGGATGAAGGAGCTGATCACGGTCTCGGACATGGGCATCACCTGCATTTGGGCAACTTCTGCTTTTAGCGGGAACATGCTACAATCGTGCCGGTTCGGGACAAACCAGAACCAGCATACCACACGCCAGTTACCGAGGAGTTACACACTTTTCGGCCCCCTGTCATGCTGCTTGCCACGTTTTACTCCCCCATGCCCATTCTCCGCACCAAACTCACCCCACCCCACCTGCCGCCGCGCACCTTGGAGCGGCCGCGCCTTGCCGCACGGCTGGCCGAGGCGCTGGACCACCGGCTGACCATCGTCCACGCCGAGGCCGGCTACGGCAAGAGCACCGCGCTGGCCCTCCTCTCCGCTTCACTCCGGGACAACGGGCTGGCCGCGTCCGGCCAGCCCACCGCCTGGCTGCACCTGAACGCCGAGGACGCCGAGCCGCTGCTCTTCATGCACGCCCTGCTGGCCAGCCTGCGTCTGGCCCTGCCCAGCCTCTCCGACGCGCCCCAGGTGACGCTGGAGGCGGGCAGCGCGGCCGGCGGCGAGGCCCGCTGGGCTGCGGCCATCGATGCGCTGGTTCACGAGCTGGATGCGCATCTGGCCCAGCCGCTGCTGCTGGTGCTGGACGACGCGCACCACATCGCCCGCGCGCCGCAGATTCTGGAGGCGCTCAACCGCCTGCTGGACCGCGGCCCCCACGGCCTGCACACCGTGCTGGCGCTGCGCCGGCTGCCCATGCCGCTGTCCTCCTTGCCCACCTGGCGTCTGCGGGGCGAGGTGCTGGAGATCGATCGCAGCGACCTGGCCTTCACCCGCGAGGAAATGGCCGCGCTTTTTACCCAGCACTACGGCGTCGCCCCCAGCGAGGAGCAGATCAGCCGGCTGGCCGAGCAGACCGAGGGCTGGGCCATCGCCCTGCCGCTGGCCTGGCAGACCGGCAGCGCGCACGATCCGGCCGCCGCGCCGGCTCGTCGTCGCTCCGCTGCTCGGCCCGAAGACCTGTTCAGCTATCTGGCCCACGAGGTGCTGGCCCAGCAGCCGCGGCCGGTGGTGGACTTTCTGCGGAAGACGGCGGTGCTGCGGGAGCTTAGCCCGGAGGTGTGTGCGTGTATGGTGGGGGGAGCTGGGGGAACTGAGGGGGTCTTGCAGGAGCTGCTGGAGGGCGGGCTGTTTGTGGTGAGCTTGGGCGAGGGGCACGCGCGCTATCATCCGCTCTTTCAGCAGTTCTTGTTGCACCAGCTCACGCCGGCCGAGGCGCAGGCCGCGCATCGCCAGGCGGCCGCCTGCTACCGCGGCCAGGGCCAGCCCGAGGAGGCGCTGCACCACCTGCTGGCTGCGCAGGC
>JAJTXO010000289.1 GCA_021463315.1 Caldilineales bacterium
ACACAACTCGCTCCATCCCGGGTTACGAGTTACTCGTTACTCGATACGCCTAACCATCCCCACACACAACTCGCTCCATTCCGGGTTACGAGTTACTCGTTACTCGTTACGATTCCCCTCGAAAGTGAGCCCCCCACATGGTCGGACTCGTTCTCGTCTCCCACAGCGCCGAGCTGGCCGCGGCGGTCAAGGCGCTGGCTGAGCAGCAAACCCAAGGCCGCGCGGCCATCGCGGCCGTCGGCGGCACGGGCTTCCCCGATCAGCCCTTCGGCACCGACGCCATGGCGATTCTCGCGGCCATCCAGTCGGTCTACAGCAACGACGGCGTGCTGGTGCTGATGGACCTGGGCAGCGCGCTGATGAGCGCCGAGACCGCGCTGGAGTTCATGGAGCCCGACCAGGCGGCCCGCGTGCGGCTCAGCCCAGCTCCCTTCATCGAGGGCGCGATGGCGGCTGCTGTGCAGGCTTCCATCGGCATGGACCTGGACGCGGCCGCGGCCGAGGCGCTGGGCGCGCTGCGGCCCAAGCAGGAAAGCCTGGGCGGCGCGGCGGAGGCCCAGGACGCCGCCTCCCAGCAAGCTACCAGCCAGGCCGGTGCGATCTCAGGCCAGGCGGCGCTGATCAACCCGGCCGGCCTGCATTTCGGCCCGGCCGTGCAGTTTGTGCAACTGGCCGCCAGCCATCAGGCTGAGATTCAGGTGCGCAACCTGGCCACCGGCGCAGGCCCGGCCAACGCCAAGCGCTTCAATCAGGTGCTCTCCCTGGGCGCAGAGCGGGGCCACGCCATCGAGATCAGCGCCCAGGGGCCAGACGCGCAGCCGGCCGTAGATGCGCTGCTGGCGCTGGCCGCGGCCGGCTTCGGCGAGCTGGAAGCGCCCGCCGCGTCGCAGCCCATCGCTGCGCCGGCCGCCACGCGCGGCCGTGGACGGCTGGTTTTGCACGGCATCGCCGCTTCGCCAGGCGTCGCCGTGGGCACTGCGGTGCTGCTGACCGCCGCCGCCCCGGCTGTGCAGCGCCGCCACATCGACGATCCGGCGACGGAGTGGGCCCGCTACCAGGCAGCCGTCCAGCAGGCCCGCGCGGAGCTGCTGGCGCTGGCCGAGCGCATGGCGGCCGAGCTGGGGCCGCAGCAGAGCCGCATCTTCCAGGCCCACGCCATGTTGCTGGCCGATGAAGATCTGGCCCAGCGGGTGCAGGACGCCATCGACGGGGAACAGATCAACGCCGAGGCTGCCCTGTGTGCGGTGTTTGGAGCCGAGGCCGAGCGGCTGCACGCCATGGCCGGCCAACGCTTTCAGGAACGCGCGGCCGATCTGAGGGACCTGACCAGCCGCCTGTTGCGCGCCCTGGACGGCCGGGCTGAGCTGGTGGCCACGCAACTGCCGGAGCAGGCCATCGTCGTGGCGGAGGATCTGAGCCCTTCGCAGACGGCCAGCCTGGATCGCAGCCGGATCGCTGGCTTCTGCACCGCGGCCGGTGGACGGACCGCGCACAGCGCCATCCTGGCCCGCAGCATGGGCATCCCGGCGGTGGTCGGCGTGGGCGAGGGGCTTCTGGCGCAGATGCATACCGGCATGGCGCTGGCCATCGACGGCGCGGCCGGCGCGTTGATCCTTGAGCCGGACCGCGCGACAGTCGCCGCCTTTGCCGCGCAGCGCCAGACCGAGCTGGCCGCGCGCCGGGCCGCCTATGCCTCGGCGCAGACCAAGGCGCGCACAGCCGACGGCCAGCCCGTGGAGGTGGTCGCCAACCTGGCCACCTCGGCCGAGGCATCCACCGCGCTGCAGGCCGGCGCGGAGGGGGTGGGGCTGCTGCGCACCGAGTTCATCTTCCAGGAGCGCACCGATCCGCCCAGCGAGGAGGAGCAATATGCAGTCTACCGGCAGGTGATCGAGGCGATGGCCGGCCGGCCGGTGGTGATCCGCACCCTGGATATCGGCGGCGACAAGCCTGCGCCCTATTTGCAGTTGCCGGCCGAGGCCAACCCCTTCCTGGGCTGGCGGGCGATTCGCATCTCGCTGGCCATGCCCCCCTTCTTCAAGGTGCAGTTGCGCGCCATCCTGCGCGCGGCGCTGCACGGCCAGGCGCTGGTCATGTTCCCCATGATCGCCACGGTGGAGGAGGTGATGCGGGCGCAGACGCTGCTGGCCGAGGCCGCGGCCGAGCTGGCGGCGCTGGGCATCCCTCATGCCGCGACCGTCCCCACCGGCATCATGGTGGAGGTGCCCAGCGCGGCGCTGATCGCCGATCAACTGGCGCCGCTGGTGGACTTCTTCAGCATCGGCACCAACGACCTGACCCAGTACACCTTTGCGATGGATCGGGGCAACGCGCGCGTGGCTGGCGTGGGCGACCCGCTGCATCCAGCCGTGCTGCGCCAGATCCGCCAGGTGATCGATGCCGCCCATGCGGCCGGCAAATGGGTGGGGCTGTGCGGCGAGCTGGCCGGCCAGCCAGAGGCGATTCCGATCCTGCTGGGGCTGGGGCTGGACGAATTCAGCATGTCCGTGGCCAGCATCCCCGCGGCCAAGGCGCTGCTGGCCCGGCTGCACGTGCCGGCTGCGCGGCAACTGGCCCAGCGAGCGCTGACTCTGGCCGACGCGCAGGCGGTGAAGGCCGAGGTGCGGCGCTTCGTCGAGCGGCTGCCGGGCGCTGCGTAGAAATGCGCTCTGCTTTTTCTATGGCGGCCTGCGCTAGCGCGAGCGCAGCAGGGCCAGCAGGCGCAGGATCGACACATACATCCAGACAATGGAAAGCATCAGTCCGAACGCGCCGTACCACTCCATGAACTTGGGCGCGCCGGCCGCCGAGGCGCGCCGGATGAACTCGAAGTCCAGCGGCAGGTTCAGCGCGGCCAGGATGACGATCAGAACCGCCAGGCCGATGCCCAGCGGCGTAGGGCTGGTGAGAAAGCTGAAGTTGACGCCAAAAAGCGACAGCAGCCAGGCCATCAGATACAGCATCATCAGGCCACCCATCGCGATCATCACAGCCATGGCGAAGCGGGAGGTGACTTTGATGATGCCGGTGACGTAGAGCAGCCAGGTGGCCAGGAAGACCGCGACCGTCACCACGATGGCCTGCAGCACGATGCCGTCCCACTCCAGATTGAAGAAATGCGCCGCCACCCCCAGGAGGGCGCCGTAAGAGAGGGCGTAGCCGATGGCGAAGAAGGGGATCAGCCGGCCGGCAAAGACGCCCGCCATGCCGAAGATGAAGGTCAGCAGAAAGGCCAGGAAGGTCCAGCCAGGCTGGACCGCTACCTGCTGTCCGGCGATGGCGACGATGCGCACCTCCGACCAGCCCCAGGCGCCGGCCAGGAGCATCAACACCAGCAGAAAGCCGGTCTTGAGATAGGCCCCGAGTGCGGTCATCCCGGCCTTTTCGGTCGCGCCGCCGCGCACCAGGGCGCGCTCGAAGGCCTGATCGTTGAGGGCCGGGTTGTTGCTGCTGTTCTGCTGGGTCAAGTTAGGATCATAGGATGGGTTGGCAGTGGCCATGGTGCATTTCTCCGATGAACACAAGAACACGCGCCGCCGCAGGACAGCGGCCAGCGCGTGCAAATAGGATCAGTAGTTCCCGATTCTCACGCAAAGCCGCCAAGAATCTCTGCCCTTTGCGGTCTTTGCGCCTTTGCGTGAGACAACATCATGACGTACTGAGGACAGGCTCAGGCTGCGGCCTGTTCCCAGCGATTGTAGGCCACGATCTCGTAGGAGCGGTTGATGCGCGCCTGCACGACGATACCGGCTATAGCGACGACAATCGCCATCACCAGCAGAAGCGGCGAGTTGCGCACCAGGGTCTGCACCGGCTGCTCGATCAGGCGCGCCGACGGGTTGAAGAGCAGGCCCAGAGTGCCGGCAATGGTGACCGCGCCCATCACCGAGGTGGCCACGATGAGGACCCACTTCTGCAGGTTGAAAACAAAGGCGGCGACGATCGCGATCACCGCGCCCACCATGCCGACGATCCAGGTGATCACGTTCAGATCCAGCCCGAAGAGCGACATCAGCCCAACGCCGATGGCATAGCCCAGCGAGCCCGCGATCACTGCCACCGCCACGGCATAGAACAGGTAGGAAAGAATGGCGAAGATGGCAGCGACAAAGAAGCCCACGATCCAACTGGTGACGGTGATCAGGAAGCCCTCGCCGAACAGCGCCTGCAGGGTGTGCGCGCCAAAGGAAAAGCCGAAGAAGAAGCCCCAGATAGGCAGCAGGAAGATGAAGAGACGATAGCCCATGAAGCTGAGGAACATGCCATAGGTCAGCGCAATCAACGCGGCGCAACTGATGGCGAGAAACGATTCGTTGGTCATGATGAAGATCTCCCGTGGGGAATGAAGATGGGTGTGTTCAAAAGGGGTTGAGCCTGCGTAGGACGATTTTCCAAATCGTCCGTTTGATGCCCTTGCGACAACCTCCTCTCCGCGCGGGCCGCGCACTCACAAATCGAAGACCGCGCCGGCGCCGATAGCGTCGAAGCCAATCGTCCAGCGGGTGTACTGGTTGAAATGGGCATTGGTCAGCTCGGCGTCCTCCAGATTGGCATCGGTCAGGGTGGCCTCGCTCAGCTCCGCGCCGCTCAAATCGGCGTTCTTCAGATTGGCGCCGCGCAGGTTGGCGGCGAAGAGATTGGCGCCGTGCAACTGGGCGCCGGTCAGATCGGCCATGGCCAGGTCGGCGTTGCCCAGATCCGCGCCGGCGAAATTGGCGCCAGCCAGGTTGGCTCGCCCCAGATTGGTGTTGCCCAGGTCTGAGCCGGCAAAATCCACGCCGGCCAGGTCCGCGCCGTAGAGGCCCAGCCGCGACAGATCGCGCCGGCTGAGCAGCGGCGTCGCCCCTTGCAGCCTGGCCAGGCGCACGGTTTCCCGAACATCGTCCTCGGAAAAGAACTTTTGCATCTCTCTGTGCCTCGCATCGGGTCGGGCGTGGCGGCCTGTATCAGCGGAAAATGGCCAGCAACTTCAGCGCTTCCGGCATCGCCGCGATATCGGCCTGTGGGCCTTTGAGCGCCTTGATCAACGGCACGCTCAACTCCCGCACGCGCGGGCTGGCGTTGTCGGTCAAGACGTGACGGGCGCCGTCGCGCAACACCTCATCCACGTCCGGTCCGATCAGCGCATTGAGCAGCGCAGGCATGGCCGGCTCGCCGATGTGGGCCAGGGCAGAGCCGGCAGCCCAGCGCACGCCATGGTCGTCATCGCGCAGGCTGACGGTCAGTGCGGCGATCCCGGCCGGGGTGGCAGCAGCGGCCAGGGAACGGGCAGCATCCACGCGTTGATGCTCAGGAAGCCGCGTGTTCTGCAAGACAGCAATGGCTTCGGGGGTAGATTCAGGCATTGTCATCTCCTTGTCGCGAGTTGGAAAGACTTCGGAAGTCTCGATCCCAGCTTTTTGAGATGATAGCTGGCGGGTGCATTATACCCAACACCCGAGCGAAACCACGAATCAGCCTGGGCGCTGGCTTTCATGCCGGCCGGCTCAGCGTCCAACCAAGACCGCAGCGCGGCCGCGCCGGCGCGTGTCAGTCGGTGTACTTGCGGCAGAAGACAAGATGATGTATACCATGCAGGCGGTGCTCCTTTCAGCCAGGGTCGAGACTTCCGAAGTCTGCGCAGGTTTGTTCAAAACGAGCTCACAGTCCATAAGACTTCGGAAGTCTTCCCCAATCTATCATCTCAAAAAACCGGGGTCGAGACTTCCGAAGTCTGCGCAGGTTTGTTCAAAACGGGCTCACAGTCCATAAGACT
>JAJTXO010000029.1 GCA_021463315.1 Caldilineales bacterium
CTCGCGCCTCGCTGTTGGACAGCGTATCGAGCGCCTCTTGAACCTGCTGCAGCCGCCACCTCACACGGCGCCGCATGAACGACGCCACCGCATGATCGGAGCCGTGTAGGAGGGACTTCAGTCCCGACCAGCGCAGCACCTCGCCTCCACGCAAGGCCGGACCGTCACCGCGTCGCACATTTGTCGCGTCCGGGGGGCTTTACACGCCGTTCTTGACCGGCAGGCCCATGTCCTGGATCAGCTTGCGCACCTGGATGCGCTGCGTGGCGGTGACGATCTTGGTCTCGCTGCGAAACTCCAGGACGCCGATCTGCGACTGGGCGATCTGTTTGAGCGGCGTCACCTGGTTGTTGCGTTCGGCCCGCACGACGCCGGCCGCCACCAGCGCCAGCAGCGCGCCATCGACGGCATCCTGCTGCCAGCCGTAGCCGGCGCCCATGAAATGCTTGCGGACGTCCGCCCCTTTCTTGCCCACGCCCAGCCAGGCCGACACTTCCTTGCACACCGGGTGCTGGTCGGCGTCGCCGTGGTAGTCGACGGCCGCCAGCGCGTCGCCGGCGCCCTCGCCGGCGCGCTTCACCACCTTGCCCCAGTTGCCGTCGTCAGCCAAGGGGAAGCCGGGGAAGAGCCGGACCAAGGCGGCCTTGATCGCCGTCTCCACCGAACTTTGCAGGCCGTCTTCGGCGATCTCGTTGCCGCCGCCCTGGAAGACGCGGGCGTTGGCCAGAATGCCGGCCACCAGCGCGTCGACCCGGCTGCTGTCCACCGAGAAGCGAGTCTCCATGGCCCGGCGCGCCTCCGCACCCTCGGCGGTGGGCTGGGAGCTGGGCCGGGCGTCGAGGGTCTCCCTGGCGGCAGCCCGGCTGGCCAGCGCGGCCTTGAACTCCTCAGCATCCTGCCGCGGCAGCAGCACGAAGACCACCGGGCTGTCCACGCCTGCCGCCTGGGCCTCGTCGCGCACGGCCTTCTCGGATGTTAACCATTCGTCGCGCACCCACACGGGCACGGCGTCGCCCGTGACCAGGGGCAACGCGTCGCCAAAGTGCAGGTCGAAGCGGCGCGGGGTTTTGCTGGCGCCCTGCACCAGCCTGATCCCTTTCAGTTCCTTCTGAATGGCGCTGCGGAACTCGGTGATTCTATCGGTGGCGATGCGGGTGTCGTCGCCGAGGATGCGCGCCCGGCGCATGCGGTAGTCCTTCTCCCACTCGGCGCTTTCCTTGGTTTGCAGGCGATACTCGCCGCCCACCAGCATCAGCGCGCCGTCGTCGACCAATTGCTGGAGCAGCGTGGGTATCTGCTGGCGCAGGGCGCCGCTGCCGGCTGTCAAATCCTCCACCAACAGATCGGCCAGCGTGTCGGCCGTGGCGCGCACGCCGGTGACCGCCACGCCGTCGGTAGGCAGCTCGCCCAGGAGGAAGATCAGCGCGCACAGCCTGGCCCGCAGGTCGCCGTCGGAGGAGCCGCTCCTGCGCTGATCATCGATCAGGCCGGCCACCTCGCGCAGCAGCACGCCGCTCTGCAGCATGGCCGACTTCTGTTGGTCGTAGAGGATATCGGCGCCCACCACCGTCCCCACGGGACGTTCGGCGACCGAACGGTTGGCTTCGTGGACCACGCGCAACTGGGTGCGCAGTTGCGCTGCGGTGCCGGCCCGGTCGATAGCGCGCAGGGTGCGCTCCCAGAAGCGGCGGCGGGTCGGCAGCAAGGGATAGTCGGGCGCCAGATCCTTGGTATCGGCCGGGGTGGGGCCGATCTTCGTGCCGGCCAGATGCCGGTTGATCTCGCCGCTGGCCGCGTCCAGGGTGTTCAGAACAACCTCCACCTTGTCAGGCTGTTTGCGCAGCACCACCTGGCGCACCACCTGCTCCACGTCCTTGTCCTCCAACGCCACCCGCACCGTGAAGCGGTCCTGCAGTTTGGAGAGCTGGGGTGTGGCTTCCAGCGCGGCCTGGCCGGTGCCGACGAAGAGGATGCGGCTGCCGAAGTGCGAGGAGCAGGCCTCGACAATCTCCTGGATAGCCAGGGCGCGGTCGGGATGTTCGCCGATGGACTGCTGGAGCTCATCGAAGACCAGCAACGTCATGGGCAGCTTGCCGGGTGTCGTCGATTGCAGCCGCAGGACATCCTCCAGCGACTGCAGCATCAGGTCGTCGTCGATCTCGGTCCGGTCGGGGTACTGCGCCACCAGCAACTCGGAGATATCCAGCGGGCTTTGGGCCACGCCGGGGTTGGCAGCGAAGATGCTCTCGGCCAGCTCCTGGGAGACGTACATGTTCTGTAGCTCGTCCTCGAACCCGCCGCCTCGCTGCTCAACGCCCGCGCGCACGGCATCGTAGATGCCTTTCTGTTTGAGCCAGATGACCAGTCGGGCTGGGGCAAACTGCACCGGCAACCCGGCGCTGCGGAAGACGATCTTCAAGACGTCAAGCTGGATGTTGGTGTGGCCTGCGCCCAGTTTGCCGGCCGCGGCCCACAGCCCGCCCTCGCGCATGCCCGCTGTGCTCAGCTCCGCCAGTAGGTCGGTGATGTCGACTGGCAGCCTGGCCAGGCCGCGCGCTTGGGCGCCATCGGGAAAGGCGACATCGCTCCACAGGTATTGCAGCACCCGCACCAGGTGCGACTTGCCGCTGCCGTAGAAGCCGCTGACCCAGACCGCCGGCTGTTTGGGCTTGCCGAGATGCGCCAGATAGGTGGACAGGATGCGGTGCAGACCCTCGCGGTATTCGCCGTTGCAGACGAAAGAGCTCAGTTCGTAGCGCAGAACGTTCCATTCCTCCGGCGTCTGCGGATCGGCGACAACGGTGACGCCGTCGTTGGGAAGGGCAAAGGCGATAGGATCCTGGGCGAAGACGGAACGGTTCTGCATGGCGCGTTACCTCTGAGCCTGCGCGGTAATGGGGATGGCCAGGTAGTTCCAGCCATCCCTGGCGTCCAGTAAGCGGTACGTCTTGTTCTCGTAGCTGCCGGGGAAAAAGACCAGCAGGCGCCCGCGTATCGACGGCGCAACGGCTTCTATCACCTCTGAGGCGCGCACAAAGCCGAACAGCGATGCCAGCCCGCCGACAGCTACCACGGTGCTGACACCGATATCGGACGCGGTGAGTGCAGCGACGATCTCTTCGACGACGGTGGACTTGAAGCCGGCCAGCACAGCGTCGGTCATTAGATGAGGCCGCTGAAAGTAGGCCTCGCGATACTTGTGACCCGCCATCCAGTGCGCAAAGGCGTCGGTGAGATCGACAAAGCGCCAAGCGTGGCCCGCCTTCGTGGTGGCAATCTCGAACTCGGGGATGCGCAGCCGCAGCCGACGCTCCTGCGCCGGGTCGTAGACGGCGAACCAGACCCGCTCAGGGCCAGCCACGTTGCCCTGCCAGGGAAGCGCCACAAAGCGCTCGTACTCGCGCATCAGCAGATCGATCTCACTCATCCTGGATCGGGTCCTTTCGCAGCAGGTGGGAGAAGCCGATCTCAGTCACCGTGCCAGCGTGGCGGTATTCCAGCCAACCGCGCTGTCCAGCCAGAAAGGTTTGCTCGTGCAGGGTGTGGGGTGGGGCATCGAGAAGCTGGGCCCAGCCGGTGCTGAACAGCGCCTCACCGCGGCTGCCACAGAGGTATCCCAGCAGCAGCGCGTAGGCAACGGAGGTGGGGCGGCTTTGCGCCGGCGCCCGCACCTTGTTGCTGCGTCCTTGCAGGTGGCCCGACTGGGTCCAGGATGATGCGGCGTGGCGACCGATGCTGGCGCGCGAGGTCTGGTTGAAACGACCGGGGTACTGCCTGTCCATTGTCTCTGCGATGATGGCGGCGTTCACAGCCATCCCCGGTTGGGTGGCCAGGATGACCGAGGCGCTGGCGCGCAGCAGAGGATCACGGGCGACTGCGCACAGCAACGCCAGCATGGGCCGCGCCTGCGGGTCGTAGTCCCAGAGATCGCGCAATGCGCGGAACAACACCAGTTGTCGATCCAGGCTATAGAGCTCCCGCAGCCTGCGGACTGACTCGCGTCGTGTTGCATCCGTCCGCTTGACCAAGGCATTGTCATCCACGATGGCGGCCTGATAAGATGTGAACCCGACGCTGGCCGGGCAGGAGGCCAGTAGCAGGGTGAGTTCGTGCAACATGATGGTCCGGCTGCTGTGAGCGCCCAGACCGCCGAGCACGAAGCCGTATTGCAATGTATCGGGCGGGATCGAGAAAGTCACACCGCTATCCCTTCATCGCCGTTGCCATTTGTTTAGAAAATAGCTCGCCGCTCAGGCCGGTCTCCGACCGAGCCCGCCGATTTTCATCCATTGAAGTGCCAGGCACAGCCTGGCGCGGTGGCTGACTTGTTGCGGAAACAGATCACCTTGTCAGGAGCTTCACAACCTGGCTCAGGATAGCGCGCGTGCTGTGGCTCAGGTTCACCGGCGCCGTGGCATTCTGTGCTCGACCATGCGCGTCGGACGCTCAGGCCGCCCGATTGTAGCCGGAGCAGGGGGGACTTCGTCCCGTCCGCAACTCCCGGCCCCGCAAAGTACATGACGCTATTGTACCCTGCTTTCGCGTTGCGCACAATGATCTAGCGCAGGTTTTCAGGGCCTTTCAAGAGTCGGACTGTATCATCTCAATAGATTGGAGAAGACTTCCGAAGTCTTGTGGACTGTGAGCTCGTTTTGAACAAACCTGCGCAGACTTCGGAAGTCTCGACCCCGGTTTATTGAGATGACACTTGTTGTCAACTACACGGTGTGGTCGGAGGTTTTTGCCAGTCCCAACCTTCTCACCGCACGCAAGGATCGAGTGGGCAAGTTGTCGGAACCGTCGATCCGTACTACCATCCTGATGGCAGAAACGCACCGATCCTGAGAGTTGGATGTCTCGGCCGTCCGATACCAGAGCCCTGCAGGAGCATTGCATGATGCATACATACAACGTAGAAAAGGTCGTCTCCAAAAACGGAACTGTGCAGCTAGAGGCATTACCTTTCCTGCCCGACGAACTGGTCGAAGTGATTGTGCGGCCACGCAAAAGTCCAGGGACTGTGGCGCATCCGCATACTCTGACGGGAACCGTTCTCAAATACGAACTGCCGTTTGAGCCGGTCGCAGAAGAAGAGTGGGACGCCCTGCAATGATCCTGCTCGACACCCATGTTTGGGTATGGTGGGTCAATGAGAGCCTTATAGAGCGCGAAACATGCTGCGCATTGTCCAGGAGCATCAGGCGGATGGGCTGGGTGTCAGCATCATCTCGTGCTGAGAGGTGGCGAAGCTAGTCGAGCGGGGACGGCTTGTGTTGACCATACACCGCCTGCCCCAACCCCTTTCTGCCGGAGATCGTCGCCCGGTGGCAGGAGGAACGTCGCGCCATCCGGGCTGACCTGAGCCTGCCGGATGACGCCGTCTGGATGGCGCTTTGAGTTTTCCGTCAACTCGTTCTATAATGGTGCGGCAGAACAGACAACAGTAAGGAGACGGCGATGACAGTCGATGAACAGCAACTGAAGATGGTGGTCAAAGAAGCTATGTGGGAGCTCGTACAGGAGAAACGGGAGGAATTCTCTGATCTCTTTGGCGAGTTGATCGAGGACATGGCGCTGGCCCGTGCGATCCGTGAAGGCGAGGCCAGCGAACCTGCCAGCCTGGATGAGGTCCTGGCTCTGCTGGATGCGGCCTCATGAACGTGGAGTTTCGGCGCAGCTTTGTCAAGGACCTGGAGAAGATCACCGACAACCGATTGCGGCAGCGGGTGCGTGAGGTGATCCTGGCAGTTGAAGGCGCCAAAGCGCTGGCTGATGTTGGCCACGTCCGCAAACTGCGCGATGGCGAGAGTTATTACCGTATCCGTGTCGGGGACTATCGGATTGGCATCGTGTGGGATAGAGACACAGTTGTCTTTGTCCGATTTCTGCACCGCAAGGACCTCTATCGCTACTTCCCTTAGAGGCACAATCGCCTCTCAAAACGGTTTGGCGTCTCTGAATGGTGTAAAAACCCGTTCCAGGATGCCCTACCAACTCCCCCTCCTCATCGAAGAACGCGCCACCTACACCACTCAGCGCGACGACACTGAGTGAGCGGCCGCAGTAGAGCGTCTGCGGGAACATATGCCCGACTCCACCCTCCTAAGAAGCCAAATCGAAGGCTTCCCCATCGGCGAGGGCGAGGCGATCCTGACGCTGTCCGACCCATCGCTTTCCCGAAATCGACATGTCAGGTATAGTAGCCCTGTAGAAAGGTCCCGGCGCGCGCATGGCCGCAGCCTTGGAGCGATTGGCGGGCGGTGACGCGCGAGCAGTTGGCACACGGCCCGATAGGGGTCAGTCCGATCATCCTCAACGTTCAGGCGGAGGGAGTGCCGCTGTGAACGAGGACTGGTTGCGCGACCTGCTGCATTGCCGCATGCGCCAGGCCGACGATAGCCTGCGCGAGGCAGGTATTGGGAATCGCGAAATTATGACGCAATGCGCAATCTGTGTTAAAATGATGTACTTGCTCAGATCAGGCCCATGCCGTCTCAGCAGGGCGCTTGTCGGCGACTGCCCGCGCGCTGGCGGCCGCTGAGCCAGACATTCGACAGCCAGCGATTCGAGGAACAAAGGAGCTTCTTATGTCTACTTTACCTCCCGTGTTGACTTTCACCAATCCAGCCACCGGCTGCCAGTTCGGCGAATTGCCCATGACCACACCGGAGGAGGTGGAGCGCAAAATGGCCGAGATGCGCGCAGCCTTCCCGGTCTGGAGCGACAAAGCGGTTTCCGAGCGCGTCGCCGCGCTGCGCAAATTCCAGAAGCTGCTGCTCGATTCCATCGATGAGATCACCGACGTGATCAACCAGGACTGCGGCAAGTCGCGGCAGGATGCCATGATCGAGGTCTTCATCACGGTGGACATGCTCGATGCCTACCTGCAGCGGGCCAAGCGTTGGCTGCAGCGCTACGAAGTCTCCAGTGGGCTGTTCGTCTTCAAGAAGTGCTACGTGGAGCCGCGGCCCTACGGCGTGGTGGCGGTTATCTCCCCCTGGAACTACCCCTTCGCGCTGGCCATGCCGCCGGTGCTGGGCGCGCTGCTGGCCGGCAACACGGTGCTGCTGAAGCCCTCGGAGGTCACCGCTGCCACCGGCCTGCTGATCGAACAGTTGTTCGATCGGGTGCCGGAGCTCAAGCCCTTTGTGCGCGTGGCCCACGGCGACGGTCGGGTGGGTGCGGCGGTGGTGCAGAGCAAGCCTGACTATATCTTCCTGACCGGCTCCACCGCCACCGGCAACGTGGTCGCCCGCAACGCGGCCGATGCGCTGATCCCGGTAGCCTTCGAGCTGGGCGGCAAGGATGCCATGATCGTGCTGGCCGACGCGGATCTGGCCGCCGCGGCGCACTGGGGTGTGTGGGGCGCAGTCTTCAACGCCGGGCAGACCTGCATGGCCGTCGAACGGATCTATGTCCATCAACAGGTCTACGATCAGTTTCTGAGCCTTGTGCTGGAGGAAGCGCAACGGATCACCGTGGGCTACTCCCGCGATCCGCTGGCCAAGCACTGCATGGGGCCGATCACCGATCCCCGCCAGCTTCAGGTGATCAAGCGGCATCTGGACGATGCGTTGGAGCAAGGCGCGCGCATCCTGCTGGGCGGCCAGATCGAAGGCAACTTCGTCAACCCGACCGTGCTGGTGGATGTGACCCAGGACATGCTGCTGATGCGCGAGGAGACCTTCGGTCCCTTCATCCCCATCGTCAAGGTGAGCAGCGAGGCCGAGGCCATCAGCCTGGCCAACGACAACGATTGCGGGCTGGGCGCATCCATCTGGAGCCGCGATACAAATCATGCCTGGGAGGTGGGCCGCCAGATCGAGGCTTCCTCGGTGGTCATCAACGACACCATCGCCCAGTTCGCGATTCCACTGCTGCCCTTCGGCGGCATCAAGCACTCCGGCTATGGCCGCGTCCACGGCAAGGAGGGGGTGATGCAGTTCACCCGACCCTATGCCTATGCCGTGGGCCAGCCCCCGCCGGCCTTCGACGTTGGCACCATCATGCGTTCGCCCGGCAACTATCAACTGGGCAAGGCGGTCTTGAAGCTGACCCGCGGCGCCACCACCCGGCAGCGCATGGAGCCGGTCAGCGACGCGCTGCAGGGCGCGGTGCGCCGCGTGATCGACTTCGAGAAGCAGACCTTGCTCTGGGGCGTGCAGGGCGCGTCCAATCTGATAGTGGGCGAGGTGTGGCGCCGGCTGCGCTAGTACAAGACGGCGTAGATATCCCCGTAGCCTGGAATCGAGGCTCACCTGCACCTACGTCGGACCGCAGGTGCAGCGCTGGTGTTAACCGGCTGTTGCGCTGGAACCCGGCACGAGCCTCGATTTCTGCGTGCAGGCAGTTGCAGGCAGGCTTACGCCCACGTTTATCGGTCTTCCCACCCAGGGGGCGCTCCTTGCGCGTCGACGGAACCGCTGCACGCCTGCGCCACGCGATTGACGGGGCAGCGCTTGTTGGCTACAATCCTCGGACTAGCTTCGCCGAGAGCTGCCCTGCCGATGTAGACGCCGCAGGCCGCAAGGATGGAACCATGAGCAAACCCGATCCGTCCCGCCACGCACCCCAAGAGGTAGACGCCTATCTGGCGCCGTTGCCGGAAGAGGTCCGTTCCAGTCTGGAACGGATCCGCAGCATCGTCAGATCGGTCGCGCCCGACTGCACCGAGCGCGTCAGCTACGGCATCGCGATGTTCCGGCTGAGCCAGGATCTGGTCGGCATCTCCGCCCACAAGAACCACTGCTCCCTGCACAGCGCCAGCCTGTCGCTGGTGCGCGCCATGGCGGAGGAGTTGGCAGGGCTGAAGGTCTCCGGAGCCACCATCCACTTCACCCCACAGGACCCGCTGCCCGAACACGTGGTGGAAGCGGTGGTGCGCGGCCGAATGCGGGAGATGGGAGCGGCATAGCGCTCGCGTCGACTCCTGAGACAAGACTGAAAGGACCGGCCGATTGCCATGCCGTCCCCTGCTCCTGACACCCAACACCCCGCGCGTCCCTTCGAGATCGGCATCTACTCCTTTGCCGAGCTGACGCCGAACCCCCTGACCGGCGCCCGAATCAGCCCTGCCCAGCGCCTGCGCGACCTGATCGAGACGGTTGAGCTGGCTGACCAGGTGGGGCTGGACGTGTTTGGCCTGGGCGAGCACCACCGGCCCGATTTCGTCTCCTCCGCGCCGGCCGTCATCCTGGCCGCGCTGGCCGCGCGCACGCGGTCGATCCGGCTGAGCAGCGCCGTCACGGTGCTCAGTTCAGACGATCCGGTGCGCGTCTTTCAGGACTTCGCGACTCTGGACCTGCTGTCCGATGGCCGGGCCGAGATCATGGCCGGCCGCGGCTCCTTCATCGAGTCCTTTCCCCTCTTCGGCTACGACCTGCGCGACTACGACGCGCTGTTCGCGGAGAAGCTGGAGCTGCTGCTGCGGCTGCGCGAGACCGAGCGCGTGAGCTGGTCGGGCAAGCACCGCGCGCCGCTCAACGACCTGGGCATCTATCCCCGTCCCGTCCAGGACCCGCTGCCGGTCTGGGTCGCCGTAGGCGGCACCCCGCAGTCGGTGGTGCGCGCGGCCAGCCTGGGGCTGCCGCTGGCAGTCGCCATCATCGGCGGCCTGCCCGAGCAGTTCGTTCCGCTGGTCAATCTCTATCGCGAGACCGCGCGCCGCGCGGGCCGCGATCCAGCGGCGCTGCCGGTCAGCATCAACTCCCACGGGCTGATCGGCGACAGCTCCCAGCAGGCCGCCGACGACTACTTCCCCTCCTATGCCGTGATGATGAACAAGATCGGGCGCGAGCGCGGCTGGCCGCCTATCAGCCGGGCGCAGTTCGAGGCCGGGCGCGCCCTGCGCGGCGCCGAGTTCGTCGGCAGCCCCCAGCAGATCGTGGACAAGATCCTCTTCCAGCACCAGCTCTTTGGCCACCAGCGCCTGCTCTTGCAGCTCGGCGTCGGAACCATCGAGCACCGCACGATGCTGCGCGCGATCGAGCTGCTGGGCGTCGAGGTTGCGCCGGTGGTGCGCCAGGAGATCGCGCGGCGCAACGCGGGCGGCTAGGGCGCCAGAATCTCCGAAACGGTCACAAACTGATAGCCGTTGCTCTCCAGATAGTCCAGCAGACGGGGCAGGGCGCCGGCGTTGGCCGGGTTGACGTCGTGGAAGGCGATGATCGCGCCGGGGCAGACGTGCTCCGTCACGCGCTGATAGATCGCGTCGGCCGTGATGTTGTCGGTCCAGTCGCGGCTGTCCACCGTCCAGCCGATCACGTGATAGCCTTCGCTGTTGGTCACGCCCAGCACGGTGTCGTTGATGGCGCCGAAGGGGGCGCGGAAGAGGGGCCGGGTGGTGGCGCCGGGACGGGCCTGCTGGGCCAGTTGCTCGGTGGTGGCCAGCTCCCAGCGCACCATCTCCTGTGGCATGTAGAGCATGTTGTCGTGGGTGTAGGAGTGGTTGCCCAGCTCGTGGCCGTTGTCCAGGATCTGGTCGACGATGTAGGAGTGCTTGACCAGCGCGCCGCCCAGCACGAAGAAGGTGGCGCGGATGCCGCGCGCGGCCAGCTCCTCTTTCAGCGCCTTGTTGCCCTCGGCGTAGCCCACGTCGAAGGAGAGCGCCACCCGCTTCTGCCGGTTGTCGCGGCCCAGATAGTAGCCGGAGACGCCGAAGGGCAGATCCTCGACCCTCGTCACCGCGGGCAGCGGCGAAGTCCACTGCGCGGGCGGCACGCTGCCGGCCGGCAGCCAGATGGCCGCGCCCGCGTGGCCGGTCCAACCGGGGTTGGCGGCCAGAATCGCCGCCTCTGACACGCCGGCATTCTGCGCGATCAGGCCCAGTGTGTCGTTGGGCCACAGACAATAGGCCTCGAGGCTCTGGCTCACAGCCGCAGGGGTGGACTGCGCGCTGGGCGCCGCCGCCACCCCCTGCGCGGCCGGCGCTACAGTCGCCGCGGCCGTGGTGGGCGCCGCGGCCCAGCCCGCGCCAGGCTCGACCGCCCCGGCTGCAGGGGACAGGGTCGCCGGGCCGGTTTTCTCCTCCGCGCCTGAGCGAGCCTGGCCTGCCAGGAGCAACGCAAGTCCCGCCACGATCAGCAGAACAGGCAACAAGGCCAGGCTAAGGCTGGGCCGGCGTGCTGCTGGCGCGGCGGCGAGGGACGAAGCAGGCGGCGCCTCGGTGGGCGCTGAGCGGGCAGGGGTTGGTTTGTGAGTCATTGCAATCGTCTACGGGTATCATCTCAAAAAACCGGGGTAGAGACTTCCGAAGTCTGCGCAGGTTTGTTCAAAACGAGCTCACAGTCCATAAGACTTCGGAAGTCTTCCGCAATCTATTGAGATGATACTCTACGGGGGTAATCGGCGGCACAGCGCTGGCGGGGTGGGCGAGATCAGCCGGCGTCCAGCGGCTCCTTGAAGTCGTAAAGATGGTCGCTGGCCGGCCAGCGCCGGCCACAGGCGGTGCAATCCAGCGAATCCTGGCCTGGGGCCAGCGCGCCGGCGCATTCGGGGCATTGGAAGAGCTCGGCCGGCAGGCTGGCCGGACGGTCGCCGGGCACAGCGCAGCGCACGAAGACGCTGGGGGTCAGCTTCCAGCGCGCACCCACCTCTTGCACCGCGCCGTCCATCGCGGCCAGCGTTTCTGCCGGCACCAGGCGCTTGAGCAGCGGCAGCCGAAAATGCGACACAGCCAGTTCCCGATCCATGCGGAAGCCGGCCGCTTGCAGTTGCCCGGTCATCCAGGTCGGGTGAAAGTCGAAGTTCAGCGGCACGAACTCATACGGGCTGGGGTCGTAGGGGCTCCACGCTTGGCGATGCAGGGCGTAGCGGGCGATCGATTTCAGGTGGCGCTTGCTGGCGTACTCGGCCACGAAGAGGCCGCCGGGCGCGATGGCCCGGCGAATCTGCGCCAGCGCGGCCGGCACATCGGCCAGATGATGCATCACCCGCACCATGACCGCCGTATCCACCACGCCTGGGGCCAACGGCAGCCTGTACAGGTTGGCCGCCACGTAGATGAAGCGCCCGCCCACCCCCAACCGCGCCTGGGCCTGGCGCAGCAGCGAGCGGGAATAGTCCAGCAGCAGCACCTGCTCGTAGCCGTCGTACAGATCGGCCAGCCGGCCAAAGGCCGCGCCGAACTCCACCAGGCGGCAGCCGGCCGGCGGCAGCAGCTTGCGCAGCGCGCTGCGCTCGGCCAGATCTTCGTAGGCGCGCCCCCCTTGTTCCCAGAATCGTTGCTGGTAGTCGGATCCCTCGTAGTCGATGACCTGAGGAGGAGAGGCTGAGGCCGGGCTGGGCATGGCGATTTTTGTCTCTTGCGATGAATTCATGTTTCACGTGAAACACGGTTATCGTTAAGCAATCGGCGTTGGTCACGATTATAGCATGGGTTGTGAAACCGTCCAAGCCTGTGAAAGCGTCCTTGTGTCCGTCATGGAACGTAACGAGTAACACGTAACTCGTAACCCGGATTGGAGCACTTTGGTTTAGGATTCCGAATTGCTCGTCACGCCGGACTTGCAACTCAATGACCTTGATCACGATTCTGGGTTATGAGTAACGAGTAACTCGTAACTCGGAATGGAGCACTATGGTTTAGGATTCCGAATTGCTCGTCACGCCGGACTTGCAACTCAATGACCTTGATCGCGATTCTGGGTTATGAGTAACGAGTAACTCGTAACCCGGAATGGAGCACTATGGTTTAGGATTCCGAATTGCTCGTCACGCCGGACTTGCAACTCAATGACCTTTGCCGCGATTCCGGGTTACGAGTTACTCGTTACTCGTTACTCGCTACGCCCCCTCCCCAACAAGGGCGCGCCTCACACCGTCGTGCTATTCCCTTGCCAGGGGAGGCCTTGTGGGGTAGAATGAGGCTCGGATGGTGCGTCCGGCTGGTGGCCGGACCTGCGGAATGGTGCGTCCGGCTGGTGGCCAGACCTACGGAATGGTGCTATGACCTCTTTGGTATCCTTTGCCCAGCAAGTCACCCAGAACGTCGAGCAGGTGATCGTCGGCAAGCGTCCGGTCATCGAGCTGCTGCTGGCCGCGCTGCTGTGCGACGGCCATGTGCTGCTGGAGGATGTGCCCGGCGTGGGCAAGACCATGCTGGCGCGCGCCCTGGCTGTCAGCCTGGGCGTCACGTTCAAACGGGTGCAGTGTACGCCCGACCTGCTGCCCAACGACGTCACCGGCGTCTCCATCTTCAACCAGCAAAGCCGCCAGTTCGAATTTCTGCCCGGCCCCGCCTTTGCCCATATCGTGCTGGCCGACGAGATCAACCGCGCCACACCGCGCACCCAGGCTGCGCTGCTGGAGGCCATGGGCGAGCGCCAGGTGACGGTGGATGGGGTCACGCGGCCGCTGGCCCGCCCCTTCATGGTGCTGGCGACGCAGAATCCCATCGAATACGAGGGCACTTTTCCCCTGCCCGAGGCGCAGCTGGACCGTTTCTTGCTCAAACTGAGCCTGGGCTACCTGCCAGTGGACGCAGAAAAGGAGCTGCTGCTCCATCTGCGCCGCCAACACCCCATCGACAGCCTGGCCGCGGTGAGTGACAGCGCCCAGATCCTGCCGCTGGCCGAACAGATCTGGGACGTGCATGTGGACGACACGCTGCGCGACTACATCGTGCGGCTGGTGCAGGCCACGCGGCAGCACCCCGACCTGATGCTGGGCGCCAGCCCGCGCGGCTCGCTGGCGCTGTACAAAACCAGCCAGGCGCTGGCCGCGCTGCGCGGCCGTTCCTACGTCTTGCCCGACGATATCAAGCTGCTGGCGCCGCTGGCGCTGGCCCATCGCTGCATTGTGCGGCCCGAAAGCGCGCTGCGGGGGCAGACGGCCGATCTGATTGTGCAGGAGATCCTGGCTGCAACGCCGCTGGACATCGGCCAACTGGCGTGAGCGGCTGTCCAGACCAGCGCCCCGGTTCGAGCTGCCATGCGTGAGATCCCTTACCTGCTGGGCGTGTTGCTGCTGATCGCCCTGCTGTTGCGCCTGGATTTTGCCTTCTACATCGTCTACGTGGTCGGCGGCATCTGGCTGCTGGCCCGATGGGCCACGCCGCGCAGCATGCAGGCGCTGGCCGTGCGGCGTGGCTTCGTCAGCCACGCCTTTCTGGGCGAGACCATCCCGGTCACACTGGAGCTGCGCAATCCCACGCGGCTGTTCATTCCCTGGCTGCGGGTCAGTGAGGCGTTGCCGCCTGATCTGGCCGCGGTCGATCAGATCCGGCGCGTCTACACCTTGCGGCCGCGCGAGCGGGTGGCGATCGACTACCGCCTGCACTGCACCCAGCGCGGCTATTATGCCATCGGGCCGCTGCTGCTCACCAGCGGCGACCTGTTCGGCTTTGCCGGCGTCCAGGCGCGCTCGGAGGCGGTGCAACACCTCACGGTCTATCCGCGCATCATCCCGCTGGCCGGACTGGCGCTGCCTTCCCGGCTCCCTTTCGGCGTGCTGGCCAGCCCGCAGCGCATGTTCGAAGACCCGGCCCGGCTGCGTGGTGTGCGCGAATACCAGGCCGGCGACTCGCTGCGCCGCATCAACTGGAAGGCCAGCGCACACAGCGACGCCCTGCTGGTCAAGCAGTACTCGCCGGCCATCTCGCTGGAGAGCATGATTCTGCTCAACCTGAACGCCAGCGAGTACGAGCGCCAGCGACGCCACGACGCCAGCGAGTGGGCCATCGTGATCGCGGCCTCGCTGGCTGCCTATCTGGAAAGCCGGCGCCAGGCCGTCGGGCTGGCCGTTCACGGCATCGACGGGCTGCCTGGCCCGGTTGGCGCAACCCTGAATGGCGGCGATTCCCGCCCAATGGCGGCGCCGCCGCGTCCTGGCCGTGCGCACTTGATGAAGGTGCTGGAGCTGCTGGCCCGGGTCGAGGTGGTCGACTCCGGCGAGCCTTTCGTGCAGTGGGCGCAGCGCACGGCCGCGCCGCTGGCCTGGGGCGCCACCGTGCTGGCCATCACACCCAGCGGCGACGAGAGCACCTGCCAGGGGCTGCACCGGCTGACGCGGGCCGGCCTGAACGTGGTCATGTTCGTGGTCGAGCCCTACAACCGCTTCGATCTGGTGCAGCAGCGGGCGCGCCGGCTAGGCATTCAGGCGCATATGGTCGCGTCCGAGCAAGACCTGGAGCGCTTGCAGGCCCTCAGCGGCGCTTTGCTTCCTTCCTACCGAGGCGCAGTGCGATGACAGAGCAGAGCAGAGCCACGCCAGCCACACCACAGACTGTCAGCCTGCAGGATTCTGCCTGGCAGCGCGGCGTGGCGCGGCCGCTGCTGATCGCCCTGCAAGCCACCTGTCTCATGGCCGGTCTATGGGCGATTGCGCTCAACGTCAGCGAAACCCCCGGCGACCTGCGCCTGACGCTGGTTTTGGTTTTCCTGGCTGCGCTGGCCGGCGCGGTCAACGCGCAATGGCTTGCCCAGCCGGCGCAGCGCCTGGTGGGCAAGACCACCTTTCAACTGGCCCAGTTGCTGGTGCTGCTGGCCGCGGTGCGGGTGCTGACCTGGGCGCTGACCGGCGGCTGGCCGACGGTGGCGACGCTGCGCGGCTGGCTTCTGGAGCCTTGGAGCTTTTTCGACGGCGTTTTTCTGTTCACGGCCGTGCTGTGTGCGCTGGCCTGGCATCGCGCGGCGGTGGTGGCCGGCATCTTCTATCGCCTGGGGCTGACCCCCGGCGAGCTGGCCTACGACAACGAGCGCCGCGCGGGCGCTTTCTGGCGCTCCGGCCATCGGCCGGAGCGAGCGCTGGTCTCGCGCGCCGATCTGCTGGAGCACTACGTCACCCAATGGATGTTCGGCGGCGTCTTTCTGGTCCTCTGCGCGGCCGCCACCCGGGTGCAGGTAGGCGAGGGCCTGAGCCTCAACGTGTTCGATATGGGCATTCCCCCGGCCGTGGTGGTCGCCG